>CATLTV010000040.1 GCA_950059285.1 uncultured Pseudomonadota bacterium
ATGATGATTAGAATGTGCGAGGCTGGTGCAGCGGGAGGTGGTATGAGTCGCTTTGGTGAGTTGCGTGCGTTGATGTCGAGGGCATCGTTGAGTGCGTTTGCGCGTAAGGTGTTGTGGTGGGAGGTGTGTGATTTTGCGGCGCAAAATCGTGAGGAGTTTGAGGCGGTGTGGCGTCCGTATATGCAGGGGTACTTGCATCATTTTCAGGAGCCGCTGGCAACGTTTCATGATGTGAGCGCGCTGTGGAATGCCGCAGAGTTGTTGCCTTTTGGGCGATTTGATTACTGGCCAGGATCGATGAATGATTTGCTGGCGGTGCCGCGAGATCTCTGGAGCAATGTCTCGACCGTCTCGATTCAGCAGATGGATCGAGAGCGCGTGCTGGAGTATTTGTGTGAAGGTTCCTGGGTGGGTGTGTATGGGTTGCATCTTGGTCCATGTGAGCTTGGTGTGGAGGGGTTGAGCAGGCTCCTGGACGCGGGTGTGATTGGGTGTCTCAAGGGGTTGTCGTTACACAACAATAAGTTGGGGGAAGATGGTGTGCGTTTGCTTGCGGGGAGCGGCGAGACGCTTGGGCTTGAGCGTTTGAGCCTGGCGTGGGAGCGCGTGCGTGAGCATGCTCGTATGGGGTGTATGGGGGAGCTTGTGAGTTCGGGAGCTTTTGCAAACCTTGAGTCGTTGGAGTTGTCGAATTGTGGGGTTGGGCGTGAGGAACTCTATGGATTTGTAGGTCCCATGTGTTTGAACAAGTTAAAGCGACTTGTATTGAAGAGTAACAGGCTTGGTGCAAGTGAGATGGAGCTGCTGGCCAGTGCTCCGATATGTGGTGAGTTGGAGGTGCTTGATGTGGGATGGAACTCGATCGGAGATGATGGGTTGTTGTGTCTTGTGGAGTCGTTGGGCGGAGCACTTCGAGAGCTTGATGTGTCGAATAATGCGATTGGTGTGGATGGAGCGCATTGGTTGAGTGGTCCGACAGGGTTGAAGTCGCTTGAACGGTTGAATTTGGCGCGAAACGACTTTGGCGTAGAGGGGTTGAAGGTATTTTTTGCATCGGACTTTATACAGCGATTGTCTGCGTTGAACTTGAATTACTGTGATTTTAAAACGGGGATGATGGATGCATGTGTGTCGGGGGGAGAGCTTCATGCGTTGGAGTCGTTTGAGTTTGCGGGCAATAATCTGAATGATGATGATTTAAGAGTGCTTGTGGATAAGGGGATTTCGCAAAATATTCAGTATCTTAATCTGTTTAAGAATAAGATTGGTTCACAGGGGGCCGAGTTTTTGGCAAGCGCCAGTGTGTTGAGTCATGTAAGGGTAATGAACCTTGGCTTGAACTACATGGGAGAAGCTGGCGTTGCCGCGCTTGAGCACGCGTCATGCTTTGAGCATATCATGGAGCTTGAGGTAAGAAATCAGATGTCCTGAAGGTATGAGGATGAGATGGGAAAACGTCGGCGGTTGTCCAAAAAGGAGTTAAAGGGCCAGGGGAGAATGCAGCGTGGCAAGCGTTCAAAGCGTTCGCTCAAGGCGCATATGAGGAAGCAGCAGGAACAGGCTCAGATGATGAGGCGTTCCAGTAAGCCTTGGCGTCAGCGTGACAGCGATGATTTGATGGTGTTGCTGGAGCTTGGGCCACGTCATTATCGTTGGCGCTGGATTTTGGAGGCGCACAGTCGGTTGCTCCGCACGAGCTCGTATGCGGAGCATGTGCAAAGTACATTGTTTGAGTTGTACGAGCGCGTGCCATACAAGTTATTGAAGCGTTTGCTCAAGCAAATCAACTCACCACAACAGGCGCATGTGTTGTTGCCATTGACGCGTTACGTGTTGCATGCGCCAGCCAGGGAGCAGCGGGCGATTTTATCGGGGTTGAGTCGTCTTGGCGTGCCCGAGGCGTGTCGTGTGGCGTGGTTCCTGTTTGATGATCATGGAAATGAGACGCGACGCTCGTGTTTGTTTGTGATCGAGAAGTGTGGCACGCGAGGAGAGTTGGAGAAGCTTGATTCCTATATTGAGCGTGGAGAGTCGTGGGCGGGGACGCGTGTCTTTGGTCAGCTCAAGGATGCGCGCAAGGCGATTATCGAGAGGTATCCAGAGGACAGCATGTTGGCGCAGGCGGGCTCTTTGAGTGTGAGTGATGACGATGCATTTGGTGGGTTGTCGTTGCATGAGCAGGCGATGAAGTTCAACGTGGATATTCACACTGAGCTGGAGCAACTGTTGACGCATCAAACGCCCGAGGAGCGGCGAGCGTTTTCTTTTCTTGCCGAGCAGCGTCGCGCATATGCGCTCAAGAATCCGGCAGGAGGAGGGAGGGAGTTATCGCACGATGTGTTCTGGGGTGGTCCATTATTGCACAAACAGGTGTGGGTTGTGGTGTGTGCAATTTTTCTGGCCACGTTGCTGGCACCACAAAACATGTGGTTGTGGGCTTTGTATTCGGTGGGGTGGGGCGTTTATGTGATCAGCATGTGGTATTGGCTCAAGCATCGTCAACGTGTGTTGGTGTATGGGCGATTACATGAGGCGGCGCTGGTTCATGAGGAGCAGGGGTACAAGGTTGAGGTGCGTGGTGAGTCGATGAAGCCGAGGATGTTGGACAGGGTGCCCTCTGAGATCGAGTCTCTTGTTGAGAGCAATGCATCAAAGCAGAGGTTTCCTGTGCTGGTGCATCGTGCATCGGAGAAGACAGATGTCATCTTTTTATGGCAGATCAGGGAGTTGATGGTAAGTCGCACAGGCGACTGGGTCTTACGTCGGGGGTGGCCAATTGCGATCGTTGTGGCGTTTGCTGTGATTGCTTTTTTGAGGTTGTGCCTCATGGGCATGGCTGGCAGCGTGATGCCCATTGCGTTGATCAGTGGGCTTGTCTGGGTGAGCATGATGTATTGGCTGCGTGCCAAACCTGTGGAGTAGGAGTTTCGGGTGTCAGAGGTTGCGAGTGTAGAAACGTGGTCCTTTGCACAGCGTGTGGAGGCACATCAGGCGCAGGTGTTCAGTGAGCAGCCTGATCTGGAGCTTTTGTCTGCATTGTATGAGCAGACAGGAGGCAAGCAGTTGAGTGAGCTGCTCTCGCATATCAACACGGATGTGGCATCGCCTGACATTGTGGTGGCGCTTACACGACGTTTATTGCGTGCGACGGTCAATGAGCAGTGTGAGATTATGACTACCATGATGAAGCTCCCTTTTGAGGACGATGTGTGTCTTGTTGCTCGTCACATTTATGATGATGCACCACATGTGTTAAGGCTATCATGTGTCAAAGTTTTTGAGGTGTTTGGTCGTCGTTCAGAGCATTACTTTTTGAGTCAGGAGTTGGCGCAAAAAGGTGAGGTGAAGCAAGACCTCAAGATTGCGATCAAGCGTGCGATGGCAAGAATTGACCAGAGACATCCAGAAGATGCAGCTGTTGCGGGGGGCTTGAGTATGAGCGCTGCCGCTGGAGTGGGGGCACTCTCTGTCGATGGTGAGCATGTGGGGAATGAGAGCAAGCCGACACTGCAAGCCTTGTTGAGCGCACATCAAATACAGGTGATTGAGCCGACCTCATCGGTGACGCTTCGTGATGAGGATCAAGGGTGGATGAGTATTGCCGAGCCAAATCGTCAGGTCTCGGAGCTGGTCATTTTTTCCATGAGTATGCAGCATCACAACTCCTGGGGATTGGTTATCACGGTGCTTGTTGTGCTTATGTTCGTGGTTCCCTGGGTGGTGTACATGTTGGGGATTTTTCTGGGGATCGTGGCGTTAGCAGGGGGCGGCGCGGGTATGTTGGCGATGTTAAATACCAGGGGGCATTATAGAAAGACGCTTCAGCAGGGCGTGTTTATGCAGGTGACTCTCACGTCTTCTGAGCGAGAAGGGCGAGCGATGGTGGAGCTGCCTGATGAACACGGCGAGATGATGACACGACATGTCAAGGTTTCAGAGAGCGTGTTGGAGAGCGTGCGCATTGAGCCCACGCGAGAGGTGCCTGTGTTGTGGGATGCCGAACCTGGTGCGTTGGTGTTTCTTGAAGATATGCCGTTTGCACGTCTTGATCAGCAAGGTGATCTTGTGTTCAGGAGAGATTCTATTGCAGGTTTTGGGATTGTGTTAATCGCTGCAATTGTCGTGTTTAGTTTGATTTTACTTGGGCTTGGGTTGTTCATGGATGTGTTTGGGATTAGTTCAGGCATATTGATGGATCATATGTTTCGCAGCAGAGGGCGTTTTTAGGAGGATGAGATGAGAGCAAGATGGTGCTGGCGTGGCATGACCGTGATGGGCGTGATGATGGTGATGGGGTGTCCTGGTCCGATTGAGCCTGTGAAGAGCATACCTGATGCAGGTGTGGAGGATATGTCAGGCGATACAGGTATGCAGGTTGAGGCTGATATGGATGCCAGGGACGTGAGTAATCCTGGCATACCATCGCAAGATTTGAGCGCGTGTGGTGATGTGAGTTTTTCGCCTGATTTGTCTTTATGTACAGCGTCTTATCTCGGTGGTGTTGGTGCGGATACAGTGAGTCATGTGGAGGTTGCACCTGACGGGAGCATTGTGTTGGGCGGTGTGTTTCCTGGCGTTGCAGGGTTTGGACCATTGAACAATCAGCTGGGTTTGGATGGTGATGCTGCGGTGGTGAAGTTGTCCGAGGATGGGTTGTTAATTCAAGCCTGGACAAGAGTTGGCTTGATGGTCAGTTCTCTTGATGTGTCGCCCCTGGATGGTTCAATCGTGGTCAGTGGTGAGTATGGTTTGATGGCGATAGAGCCATCAATGAAGGCGATACGTTTTCAGGTTGCCACACATGCTGCGGAGGTTCTTGATATTGGTCTTGGTGGTGAGGTTCTGCATATTGCAGGCACCAAAGTGACCGTGCTTTCGGGGGACAGTGGTGCTGTGTTGGCCAGTTTTGATGTACCCGAGGATCATATTTCGGGAGGGGTGATAGACTCTCGACATGAGCGCGTGATTGTGACGGGTTTTGCGCAAGTTTCAGGGAGTTTACAGCAGCCTTACATCAGGGCGTATGACTTCAATGGTGAGCTTGTGTGGAGTGCGTGGGACTGGAGTGCTGCGGAGGCGCAGGCTTATGGTTCGGATACGCGTGGAAATGCAGTGACACTTGGCTTTGATGGGAAGTTGTATTTTGTGGGTGAGGCGCATGGTGGAAGCACTGTGTTTGGCAGAGATCCCATGGATTTAAGCAAGGAGGCAAGGCTCACAAAAACAGACACATACTCAGACCCTTACGACTTAAATGGGGCTGCACCTGTCGGCTTTATTTCTCGCCATGATCTTGAAACGGGCGAGCTTGAGCAGGGCACGTTTTTGGTGACTCGGTTGAGTTCAGACAACAAGGGCAATGCAGCGAGGCCCTTGCATGTAGCTGCCAATGAACGAGGCCAGGTCATGGTGGGTGGTGTGGCTGCGTGTTGTATTGAGGATGGGGAGTCGTTGACCGTGGAGGGTTCTCCTGCGATGCCTGGGTATGCAGGTGGGGCATTTATTGCGTTGTTTGAGGGGGATGACTTGAGCCGCAGCATGTGGACTGCCTTACATGGTGGTGCCGAGGTTGAGCTAAAAGATGTGGCGACCTGGGGAAAGGTCGCCGTGGTGGCTCATGAGCATGTGGCCGAAGAGGGAAGTGCAGTGGTTCAGGGGCAGATGGTGACGCATGAGAGCTTTTTTGCACAACCTCCTGGAGGTCCATCGGATGTGCATATTTCGGTGATTCCTGTGGATTGATATGCTTGTCGTTTCTGGTGTTTTGTGTTGTTCTGGCTCTTCTGTGTGCTATCAATTTGACATGATAAAGGATGATTCATGTTCTTGCGTGTACTGGTGTTGTGTGTCCTCTCTTTGTGTGTGATGTCGTGCTCAAGCACGAAGCCATCGGTTCAGCCTGATGTGCTTGATGTGAGGGACGAGCGCCCGCTCGGTGTACCTGTTCCTGCGGGTACATTTGCGCTCGTGCGTGCGGATCTTGGTGCGCTTGGCAAGGCCAGCTCACAAGAGAAGCCAGATGAGTATGCGGGTGTCGTGGCGCGCAAGATGATACAGATGGCGTCATCCTTCACCGTGCCCACGATCCATGCATTGCTTCACTCTCCTTTGCCCGATGATGTCCTCGACGTGCTTGCTGGACTTGATACACAGGGTGAGCTTGTGATTGCGGTGTCGACTGTGGGGAACGAGGGGCTTGATCCCTGGATGCATGGTGCTCCAGTGATGGATGTGGACAGGCATGCCCCAGGTATACTTTCGCGCGTGATGTTGCCTGCAAAAGATCCCGAGCTTCTGGTGTCGATGCTTTATGATCTTCATCATCAGCGTAAACTGGTTCAATCCCCCGATTTGATCGCGTCCGTTTTTGTGCAGGGACAGTATGTTGTTATGGATATACGCAGTCTCTCTGTGGACGCATCTATTCCCATTAATCGTAAACCAGATATTCCTGAGGATAAAGGGTTTTTTGAATCAAGGGAGTCTCCTGCAATGAAGGCTTTTCTTGCCAGGGATAGTGCGCCTTTTGGGATGTATTTTGATGCACGTGCCTTACCTTTTGTGGCGATGTTAAAAGGGTTTGAGGAGGTGAAATCAGCGCTTCAATACGCAACTCCAGAGACGAGGGAGACGTTGTTTAAGAGTGGTGTGTATCAGTCTGCCAGCGCGCTCCTCTTCAGGGATGAGTCCATCATGGAGTATGAGGATGCTGCTATTGTGGTTCATGTTGGTTCAGATCCAGGTGAAGCCACACTTGATATGGTTCAGAGCCTGACGCCTTTGGGTGAGCAACTGTATACGAAGTTGCCCGCATCAAACGATGTCATCACACGTTTTGTCCCGGAGGTGCCCTTGTTTGAGGCCACCACTCGTCAGGCTCCAGTGAAAGACACGTCGTTGTTGCGAGGGCCTGCATATATTGATGCATTTGCATCGTTGGAGCCCTCTGTATCTGCGCGAGAATTACTGCGTCCTGCAAACCATATCTTTCCAGTGCTCATGCTTGGGTATGCGCCAGGGGCACTTCAGTTCTGGTTTGAACAAAAAGGACTTGCTGTGGCGCCCTCAACGTCGAGCATCGGCGTGGGCGCGCGTCCCATGAGTGAGGATATGCGCTTTGGTTTGGAAGGGGGGTACATCGTCAATGGTGTGATTCCAGCGCTGTATGATGAGTGGCTTGATTTTTTTGCTAGCCGTGCGCTGACAGGTCAAATGGGAGTGAGTTCTGCCAGGATGCTCAGCGTGGAGAGCGAGGAAGAACATGCATACATCGT
This sequence comes from uncultured Pseudomonadota bacterium, assembly GCA_950059285.1. Lineage (GTDB taxonomy): Bacteria > Myxococcota_A > Bradymonadia > Bradymonadales > Bradymonadaceae > CATLTV01. Next base: position 7,275 of record CATLTV010000040.1, read on the forward strand.
CAAGAGGGTACGCGATGAGGCAAGACCTCCAATGGTCAAGGCTGCACTTCCAGAAAATACAAGTGTACAGGCAACACTATATGGTGCGCATCTGGTCGCGTTGCTCTCTGAGATAGGTAGATTACCTGAGCCCACCCAATATATGCTGGATATGCTTTCCAGGGTGCCCAACGTGACGCTGTCACGAGTGCATCAACCTACCTATGTGCATACACATATCGGGATGGAGGGGGGCGTGTCCACGTTGGATCTTTCTTCGCTTGGCACCCGTAAGATAAAGTTTCAGCCTGAACCTGCTGCGGCTCCCTGTGAGAGAGAGGCTGTGGCCAGGTCATTTAAAGTGCTTGGGCATTATGTGTCCACGTCTGTTGAGCATCGTGTTGAGATAGGACGTGATTTTATCAAGGAAAACGAGGCGCGGCGTGAGCGTTGTGCTGAAGGAAGCGAGACGATCACATCAATCTCTGCGCACTGGCATTACATGCATGCAGAGACTTTGACGAAGGCTTCGCTTCAGGATGAAGCAAGGCTAAGTTACGACAGCGCATGCAAGTACGGTATGAAGTCTGCGTGTGATGCGCTCTAAACACGTCGGTGCATCTGTGACCTGCTTCAGGAGTTTGGTCTTTGGCAATGTGTATGTGACACATTGATTTTTCTGACAGGGGGCGCAGGATGATGAAATATAACCAGGGTATATTAAACGCTGTAATTACTCTTATCTCCTCCATGTGGGTCATCGTGTCAGCCTGTGCGACGTCTCCTCGAATGGTAGAGCCAGCATCACATGATGATGGCCCTCGTGAGGTGTTTCATATGCGCGAGGTTGTGGAGATGATCGCGCGTGGAGAGGAGTTTGCTTTTCTTCATATGTATGCCTCATGTGGATTGACACCAGACGCGCTAGCGAGGGTAAAGCAATTCAATGACCATACACGGCTAGTGTACTATGTGGAGCAGGGGGATGAAGATGAGCTTGATGGTTTGCCCTCGGATATGATTTCTACCTACTTTCAACCATTTGGTAGGTGGTCGCCAGTGCTGTTTTATTACAGGGGAGGGCAGCTTGTTGACGTTTCGTTAAATACGATTAACGATGACGGTATAAGTGGTTTTGTTGAGAGAAATCAGTCAGATAGGTTTTATGTGGCGCCTGTGGTTATGACGGGTTCAAACAGAAGGAAAAGAGTATTGGTCCACAGTGATTTATCCTATCTGAATTTAAGCGGTTTAAACGTGTCTGGTGTGGTGATCAGAGGCAAGAGTTTTGAAGGTTCTGATCTCAGGAACGCAAGCTTTGTTGGGGCGAGCTTGATACAGGTCAACTTCTCACACGCAAACTTGAGAGGTACCGATTTTGGTGATGTGCGGGAGTTTTCGCATGTGTTTTGGGGGGCGTGTATTTGCCCTGACGGGACAAGCAGCGTGGAACATCAGTACAGCTGTGATGGGCATCTTGTGCCTGACCCCGATCCTGACATTAAAACCGAGCCATTTACGCCCTTGTCACAAGACGAGATGTTTTATGACATCGATGATAACGATGAGTTGAGGATGTTTTAAGAGGGGATGATTTGCAGCGATGTAGCAGTGTAAAGGGTTTTGTTTTGGCTTAGGTTGTTGATTTTGTTGGTTTTTGTGGTGGGACCTTGTGGGTTTAAACATTATGGAGGGGCAATATTGATGTTTGGGATATCGATAGTGGTGATGATGTGCCACTGAAGTCGATTGAGCCAGAGTTCAAACGAGTTCGGGGCTCCTTCAGGGATGTTGAAGGTGTGCTCAATGGTGTGGTGTTGTCCTTTCTTGAGTGAGATAGCAGGGCTGAGGGGGACGACCTCTTCATGCACGACGTGTTGGTATGTGACGCTGGCATCATTTGGGCTAGTGAGCGCGATTTCTTTGGCCTGGAGTGTGGCAGAGATAGCCTGAATATCGAGATCTACACCAGCTTCAAAGCTGAGGGTGTAGTGCGCCTGGTTGCCCGTGGTCACAGGCCAGGGTGAAATCTTGATCGTGGCGTTTTTGATGACGTTTGAAGTCATTTGGTGGTGTAGTGACATGCCACCACTGATCAGGAGCGTCAGGCCAGATATGAAAAAGCACCCGAGCCCTTTGGTTCCTGCCTTGAATAGGATTGCGATGGAGAGCAGAAACAGGGGGAGCGCGATAAAAAGGGCAAACAGAAGAATCTTGCGAGTGTGTTTATAGTAAGGGGTTTCTGCTTGTGTGAGGATTGTTGTGGGCATGACAACGGGCGCTGAGGCATCTCGCTGTAGGACAAACGGGGTACTTTGTTGAATATCTCTGCCCATACCTCTTTCGATGTGGGCTTCGACCTCCCAGGTGAGGTTGGTGTGTGTGCCTTGATAGCTGTAAGGCCCTGAGGGGAGTTTGAATGAGACGTTATACTCGTGTGTGCCTGTAGCGAAATCATCCGAAGATAGTGTGCGTTCATCGATGACGTTGACCGAGGGGGCACCGCTTCCATGGGCGCGTTGTTGAAGGCGTACATGGATATGTTTGCATGACGTGACACCTGATGATGAGATTTTGACATGCGCCAGAAGCTCATCACCAGGTGAGTAGACGTGAGATGACCTGTTGAGGGTGGTTGAAATTGTTGCCATAATTCAAGGTTTTACCATGATGGTCCTGAAGGTTGCTCCTGTGGGGTGTCCTTCATGTAATATGGTAACACATGGAGCGTGTGTTCATCGCTCCAGTCAGGCCAGCGGGGAATATCGATGTGTGTCTTGAGGGTCCAGACGACGCTGTTTGATGGGAGCTGAAAGGTTACTGGCAGATGTTCAGGAATGAAGAACTCGTGTTTGAACTCAAGCTTTTGACCTTTGGTGTAGTGGGACTTGACCGTCAGAGGGATGGTTTCTTCATGAATGGTGTGGCGGTATGTGGTTTTATTTGTACCATGGCCATTGACGACGACTTCACTGACAGTGAGCGTGGCCATGACAGAGTTTAGCTCAAGATCAACACCAGGGATAAAGCTGAGCCCGTAGTTCAGGGGCTTGCCAAGTTCAATGGGCCATGGGTCAATGTGAATGTGTGGTTGTGTCACGACACGCGACGCCATGAATCTTTTTGTGCCAAAGAAGCCAAGCAGCAAGGTGACCACAGCGGACATACCCATGCAGCCACACATGGATGGGTTTTGAAAGATGGTAAGAGCGAGGAAAAACAAGGTGAGGGGGAGAAAGACGAGGCCCGCGATGCCGAGCATGCCAGTGCCAGACTTTTGTCTGTGTGCATCGGGTGCGGCAGGGATGATCACCTGGCTCATATCAGGTTGGAGGACACCCTTGTTACTGAGAAAAAAGTGGGTGGATTCCTTCTTGTCGATGGCCCATGGAATGTCGATGTATGCCTGAATTTCCCATGTGAGGTTGGTGTAGTGGCCCGAGTAACTGTAGGGGCCATAAGGCAGCACAAATTCGGCCTGATAGGTGTGGATTCCAGGTGGAAGTGTCCCCGAAAATACGCTGACTTCCTGGATTTTCTGGCGAGTCGTGTTTCCTCGCCCGTGTGCTTGAAACTGAAGCCTCACATAGAGTTGTTTGCACTTGAGATCCTTTTGGGTTCTCACTGTGACAGTTGCTTTTATTGTTTCGCCAGGTCGGTAGATACGATCCTGTTCGCGATCAAGTTGAATGGAAATCTCGGCCATAATGTATGCTGCTTGCGTGGGTTAAGACGATGTAAATGTAACGCGGTAGTTATCTCATGAATGAAGTGCTTTGTGTATTCAAATGTTGTGTTTTAAGGGTTAAGAAGGCGGTCTTTTAGATGTCTGCTGTGAGGGGCTAGTAGATGTTTATGCTGCGATGGCAAGGGGATGGGGCCCGGGTGTGTCATGCTTTGGACCAGCTCGTAGAGCGTGCCAAGCATGCCGCGCAGGTCGTCCTGATAGAGCGTGATGAGGTCATGTACAAGCTCATCTGTGATGGTGAGGTTTGGTGTCTTTAACGCAGCCCACTGGATACGTTTTTCGATGATTTGTCTGAGAGTTTGAGGTGATAGCTCCCCCACGTCGATGTGGGTCACGCTTTTGTGTTTTAGTGAGAACTCCTTGCGGTGGTCCTTGTGTGTGGCCAAAATCAGTGATGTGTTTTTTTGTGCAAAGAGGCGCTGTCGTGTGAACCATGGGATGCGTTGTGACTCGTCGAGAAAGAGGAGCTTGGCTGACTTTGGGAGCCTGGGCGTGGGGATGTCGGGGTGGTTCAAGCCAGGTTCAGGGAAGTAGAGGTAGGGGGCATCTGAAAAGTGTGCATGGAGCGCGCGCATATGTGAACTCTTACCTCGCCCGCATTCTCCCATGAATTGAATGATGATTTTTTTATCAAGGGTCTTCAGTGCCTTGGAGATCGAGGCGATGAGGGGGGAGAGATTGGGGAGGACAAGGAGTTGTGCGATGTCTTCGGCGGGGGGAGTGCCAAAGGGATTTCTCCAGAGATTGAGGTGAGCGTAGGGGAGTTGCATAAAATAGGGGAGGTCTTGAGGTGTCAGTCGTGGTAAGATGAGAGGCAGAAATGTACATGGTTAGGTGTACGGCTTTACATACTATTCAGGGAGAGTTTGAGTATGGCTGTTGAGAGGTATGATGTCATCGTAATTGGCAGTGGTCCTGGAGGAGAAGGGGCCGCAATGACTGCGGTGAAGGGTGGCAAACGTGTCGCCGTGGTAGATCGTTATGGCGAGATTGGTGGTGGATGTGTGCACTGGGGGACGATTCCAAGCAAGATGTTGCGTCATGCAATTCAGGAGTACGTCCAGTTTAAGAGCAACGACCTGTTTCGTAAAGCGATGCGACAGGTTCAGATTGAGTATCCTGACTTGTTGGCGCATGTGAACGCGGTGACTCAGAAGCAGTTATCCATGCGACGCGGTTTTTATGATCGCAATGATGTGGAGATGTATGATGGTCATGCGAGGTTTATCGACCCGCACACATTGAACGTGACACATCCAAGTGGAACATCCACACAGATTCAGGGCAATCATATTGTGATTGCGGTGGGTTCACGGCCGTGGCGTCCTGACTCCATTGACTTCTCGCATCCGCGTGTATTGGACTCGGATACGGTATTGCATATGCAAGAAACACCAGGAGTTATAACGATTTATGGTGCAGGTGTGATTGGTTGTGAGTATGCCTCCATTTTCCGCAGTTTGGGATGCAAGGTGAACCTGATCAACACGCGCGACAAGTTGTTGGAGTTTCTGGATGACGAAATTACCGACGCATTAAGTTACCATCTGCGTGATCAGGGGGCGTTGATTCGCCACAATGAGAGCTGTGACTTTGTAGAGGCCACTGATGACTCGGTGTTCTTGCATCTGAAGTCTGGCAAGGTGCTGCGCTCCGATTATTTATTGTGGGCGCAAGGGCGTACAGGCTCCACGGATGGTCTGGGGCTTGAGAACATTGGTCTTGAGGCAAACAGTCGCAAGCAACTTGATGTAGATGAGAACTACCGCACCAAGATATCACACATTTACGCGGTGGGTGATGTGGTTGGGCGTCCAGGACTGGCGAGTGCCAGTTATGATCAGGGCCGCTTTGCTGCAACCCATATTGTGCGTGGCGTGTGTCAAAAACGTCTGGTGGAGTTCATTCCTACAGGCATCTACACTAGCCCAGAAATTAGCTCGGTGGGTTACACCGAAAAAGAGCTTACCGAGCAGTGTGTTCCCTATGAGGTGGGTCATGCGCAGTTCCGTTCGCTCGCCCGCGCACAGATCGTGGATTGTGGCGTTGGTATGTTGAAATTGCTTTTTCACCGAGAGACTTACGAGATTCTTGGTGTGCATTGCTTTGGTTATCAGGCCTCCGAAATTATTCACATTGGGCAGGCAATCATGACACAGGATGGTCCTGGCAATGATGTGCGTTATTTTGCGGACACCACGTTTAACTACCCCACCATGGCAGAAGCATATCGTGTGGCGGCACTAAACGGATTGAATCGCCTGGCATAACGAGAGACTGGAAATCAAAAGGACAAGAAAAGGGAGCGCGGGCGACATGTCGCCCGCGCTCCCTTTTCTTGTCCTTTTGATTTCTAACGAGGGACAGGAGTGACCATGACGGGTTTGGTGGGGCGCAGCGTGATAAATGGGTCAAACTGGAGTGGGGATGGGTCATTGAGTGTAAAACGCCATGATTTTGCGAGGGTTGCGATCACAAGGATCGCTTCCATGGAGGCAAAGTGATTGCCAATACATATGCGGGGACCACCTCCAAAGGGGAGGTATCCATGTCGTGGGATGTTCTTCTCGAAGTTTTCATCAAGCCAGCGTTCCGGTTTAAATGTAAGGGGATCGTCAAAGATTTCAGGTTTGCGATGCATGATGTACGGGCTTGAGACGAGGATACTATCTTTGGGGACATGCCATGGGCCAAGTTGAACGTCCTGTATTGCTTGACGACCAAGGATCCATGCGGGGGGATAGAGGCGCAAGGTTTCCTTGAATATGGCCTGTGTGTAGGGGAGGGGTGCGGGTGACTCAAGTCCAAGGGGTTGATCCTCTGGCAAGGCAGCGAGTTCCTTGTGGAGTTTTTCTTCGATGGTGGGGTTTCTCGCTAATGCGTCAAAAGCGTAAGTGATTGCAAGTGCTGTTGTTTCGTGGCCTGCGAGAAACATGGTCAGTGCTTCATCACGTAGTTGGGTTTCATCAAGGTGGTGTCCGTTTTGGTGTGTTGCCTCAATGAGTTTCCATAACAGGTCATCACCAGGTGGGAGTTTTGAGCGCTCTTTGATCATGTCACGAATGATGCGGTCGAGGTCTTTTTTTGCTTCATGAAAACGCGCTCGTTTAAGGGATGGGACCTGTCTGGGGATAAAGTACCAGAGCGAGTTTTTCTCGGCGTCATAGTGTTCCATGGCGACCTCAATGGCGTGACCGACGTCTTTGGCTTGAGGGTGATAGGTGAGACCAAAGAGCGTTTCCACGACAATATGAAGTGTGAGGTCCATCATTTCTTGCCAGAGGTCGAAGGGCTGATGAGCCTTGATTGTGTTGGTGGTGTGATGTGCGGCGCTGGCCATGCGCTCGGCGTAGCTTGCGATCTGGGTGCGCTTGAGCTTGGGGGCTGCAAGTTTGCGGTGTTGTCTCCAGGAGCTGCCCTCATTGAGGAGGAGTCCATTGCCGAGAAGTTCCTTGAGATCGCGTGCAAACGGATCCTTGATCATGACGGAATTGTGTTCAAGGAGCACTTGTTGGAGGAGTTCGGGGTCATGGATGAGATAGAACTTGAGGCGTCCTAGTCGAAAGTAGACGCAGTCACCATGGGTATGCTGAAGGTTTTGCATGAATTGAATCTGGTCTTGCATCAGGTGGCGGATATGCAATGGCATGAGTGAGGATGGAGGGCCAGGAGGTTTTGCAGGGATATTGAGGCGTGCTTTTGCACGACGCTCAAGAGCGTTGAGTGTGTCTAAGGCGAGTGTCATGAGGAGCCTCCTGGTATATAATGTTTTCAAGGGGTTAGCGTATCCATGGTCTTATTTTGAGCGCTTGTGTGTGATTTTCAACTCGCATTGGTTTGTTTTGTAAGGTTTTGATTTTAAATGTGTTTTTTGTTGTTTGTTTGGTAATGTGAGTTTTTACTCATATTTTTGAATGGAAAAAGAGAGGTATGAATGCTTGGAGAGGGTGTGGATGAGGCGAGGTATTTACTCAAGGAGCCAAAGCAGCAGCGTTCCAGGGATACGATAGATGCGTTGGTGGAGGCCACGGAGCTGATTCTTGTGGAAGAGGGGTGGGCAGGCGTGAACACCAACAGAATTGCAGAGCGTGCGGGGGTGAGTATTGGCACGCTGTATCAGTATTTTGAGAACAAGGAGGCGCTTGTTGGCTTGATGGTGGAGAGGTTTGTTGCAGGGCAGCAGGTGGCGCTGGGGGCATCTTTGTGGGAGCGTCTCAGTGAGGATATGGATCTTGAGCGGATGATTTTTGAGTTGGTGAGGGCCTTGATGTGGACACATCAGGAGCGTCCCGAGTTAAGCAGGGCGTTGCTGATGCATGTGCCTGCATCGGGTCAGCTTGGGGTGGTGAACGTGTGGACGGAGCGTTCACGTGTATTGATTGAAGAAGCGTTGAGGTTCAAGTCGGGAGAGCTGCGCGAGGGGATGGAGGAGGGGGCACCTCTTGTGGCGCAGGTATTGATCACGGCGGTGCACGGCGTGATTTTTTCGACCTTGATGAGTGATTGGGAACGCCTCAAGGACGAGGCGTTCATGGATGAGTTGGCAAGGTTGGTGTGGCGATATATTCGCCCTGATTAGATCGCAGTGGTGGTGCGATAAGTGGAGTAGCCGTAGGGGCTGATCATCAAGGGTAGGTGATGATGTTCGTGTTGGTGTTGCACTTCAAATACGATGCGTACGACGGGGTAGAATGAGGGCTGGTCGCTGACCGCAAAGTAGGTGCCTGTATCAAAGGTGAGACGGTAGGTGCCACGGGCAAGGGGTTGCTCATCAGGGAGCAGTGATGTGGTGCTTCCATCCTCGTTGGTGGTTGCACCTGTGAGATGGATCCAGTGATCGCCGTCGTGGCGCTCAAGCGCGACGGGGACACCTTCCGCAGTGGTGCCAAGGTGAGTGTCGATAACTTGTGTGCTCAGTGTGCTCATGCGTGTCCTCGTGTGTTGGAGGGGTTGACGTGTATGTTCCAGAATGAGGTGGAGCATAAGCCTTTGCAGATGTGCTGTAAAGGGAGACAAGCCTTGGGGCACGGTGGTGAAAGCGATGCAGCGACTTGAGCTGCGGTGGTGGCTTGTCCTGTGGTGTGACAAGTTTTATTGGCTGAGATTGACGACCTCATGTGACTGGAATGACAGGATGAGTTTTGAGGGGTGGATGGTGAGGGTGTAATTATGTGCTGCTGCGGTGAGTTGGAGTTGCATCAGGCGTGTGGCGATGGGATCGGAGCGATAGATTGCATGCGCCAGATGTTCGGGTGTGCTTGAGATCACGAGCCAGTGAGATTGGTCTGTCGTAGGGATGGTGAATGTGAGGTTGATGATATCAAGATCAACGCTGACCTCCAGAGGTATGCTTTGGTGTTCGGGGAGTTTGAGGTAGGAGTGCATGCATGAGAGCAGCATTTGGAAGAGTTGTTGAAGAACAGCCCGATAAGTAACGACCTTGATTGTGGGTGGGACATCCTGTGCATAGGAGATATGAATGCGCGGGAGTCTGTTTTTTGTGGCGAGTATAAGTTGGTTGTTAAGGTTGATGGTACGGGCAGGTTCCGTGGGGATGACGGGGAGTGTGAGGGCGTGTTGTACGGCCTGAGCGGGGAACGGTTCTCTGGCGAGCAAGGTTTGAATGGTTTGGATGTAATGGACGTAGGTGTTTTGGTTTTGTGCTTGAAGCTCCATGGTGTTGATGGACTTGTAGTGTTCGGTGACTTCAATGATGAAGAGCATTCCACCCTGAACATGTCCATCTTCGTTGATAAGAGGGACAACAGCAGACTTGTACATTCCACCGCGTTGGCCATGGATGATGGCTTCATGTGCTTCGCCATCAAGAGCGCGCTGATAGATGGGTTCAAGCGTGTCTGCAGCTTGTGGGATGGCCTCGTGGAGGGTTTTTCCCAGAAAGTCTTCGCTCTTGTAGCCAGCCTTGCTCAGGGCAGGGCCATCACATACGAGGTAGCGCATATCGCGATCAAAGAGGATGACAGCGCTATTGGGGAGGTTGTGAGCCAGGAGGCGATAGGTTTCAAGCTCGTGTTTAATCGACGAGAATTTTTCCAGAACATCCACTTCTTCACGTAAGGAGAGGATGACATAGTCGCTCTGGTTAGAGCGTCTGACTGCAATGTTAAATGCTCTGAATGGTTCAGGTTTGTAGCGCATCATGGTGCGTTTTTCTTCACTGGGTCTGAGTCGGATAAGAAGGCGAGTAATGTTATCTGCTTCAGGGTTAATGGCATCAAAAAGGTCGCTGAGCAGAGGGTGCTTCACGATGTCGATGCTGAGCGTAGTTTGAGCGCGCAAGTTGGCGTGAATAATTTCGCCATGAGGGCTTGCGAGTATGAGTGCTTCGGGGACCTCTTCAAGCCATGTGGCCAGTGTTTGTTGTTGCGTAATCACAGTGTTATCCTTTGCTGATAGGGCGGTCTACAGGGTGGTGTGTGTATTGTATGTCGGCATTTCTTTTACCCCGTAAGTTTGGTGTGAAAGCCAAACGTGGATAACGCACACGTGGATAGCTCTGAGTACGCAGGGCTAAGTGTGTGCTCTTGTGTGCTCTCAATCAGGTTCAGTGGAGTTAAGCTCATGTCGCCGAGCTTGACCTGAAAAAAGAGGAGAAGAGATGCATCTTTGGGCTGTTTTGAACGCCTTTCTCCCCCTGATTCCACCGTGTCTTTGCTCTGTTCGATGTACGTATACCAACAGAACCTGGCTCACAGAGTGATCGTTGTCTTTTATGCACACCACATATGTAACCGCGTCGTTTTATGCATGTTGTACCTTCGATGAGAGTTATCGTATCGTATCGCGTTCTTTGTGATTTTGGTGTGAGCTGGAGCAAGTGTACCGCGTGCTCCATGAGGTTGACGATGGTATGTATGTGTACCTGATGTTGTTGTAAAAACAGGAGTTCGCCTGGTTGATGTGTACGAAGGACGTGAGCCATGCGCTGTTTTTATTTTTAGGTTGCATTTCCATAGTCTAGCTACATAGAGTGTCGGTATGTGACGCATCGGCACATGTGCACATGACCTTAAATATTTTTATTGTATGGTGGGTTGTTTTGTGTCAGGTGGAGGTTACATAGAACACTGGGGGGCAAATTAATCAAAGAGGTGTTCTTGATGGTCACGGTTGTGATCAGAGCGCCGACCTTAAACACACCGGGGCATGTCGTTGTACCTGGTGAATTTTATGAAAGAGAGAAGACTGTGAGTCTAGAAGTTGTTGAAGCTGATAAAGTAATCCTTATTCACTATACCCTTACCGATGATGAGGGCACCGTCCTGGATAGCTCCCGCGATGATGAGGGTGAGCCACTCCCTTACTTGCACGGACACCAGAACATCGTGCCTGGCCTTGAAGCTGGTCTTGATGGGAAGAAAGTGGGCGACAAGCTCGTGGTAGATGTGGCTCCTGAAGACGGTTATGGCGTGCGCCATGATGAGCCACCACAGCCCGTGCCAAGGGAAGCTTTCCCTGAAGGCGTTGAGCTTGAGCCCGAGATGTCCTTCTTTGTTGAAGCTCCCAACGGACAGCCTGTGCAGGTCTTTGTGGCTAGCGTTGAAGATGACGTGGTCTTCCTCGACACCAACCACCCACTTGCTGGTAAGACCCTTCATTTTGACGTGGAAATCGTCGGTGTTCGTGAGCCTCATCCCTCCGAGCTTGAGCATGGACACCCCCACGGCATCGAGGGTGGTGAGCACCATCATCACTAAGATGTAAAACACATCATCAAGCAGAACAAAAACATGCGGCGATTGCCCAGAGGCAATCGCCGCATGTTTTTGTTCTGCTTGATGATGTTGAATAAGCAAAAAGAAGGCGGCGATTGCCTCTGGGCAATCGCCGCCTTCTTTTTGCGTTTAGTCGCGTTTACGACGGAAGATAAGTGAGCCAAGCATTGCCATCAGCGCCATCAGCCATGATCCAGGAATCTCCTGAGCAGGTGACTGGTGGCATCCGCCAGCAAGCAGGTATCCATCAAAGTCATCATCACCACCATCGGCTGCGATTGCAGTGAAGTTGATGGTGTCTGTGGTCACAGAACGATCGCCATCCTTGACCTCGGCGCGCACATCGTGGTCGCCAACGTCAACAGTAATGTCGAATGTCCAGTCACCGTTTGTGTCGGCGGTGGTGGTGCCCACGGACTCACCGTCGACAAAGATCTCAACCTCGGCATCAGGTGTTGCAGTACCACTTACGGTCACATCGCCAGCAGTGACTTCATCGCCATCAACAGGTGAAGAAATCGCCACATCAAGCGCCACAAGTGTGTCGTCCACGGTGACAGTCACGCTGTCAGTCACATCACCAACCTTGGCTTCGACAGTGATGTCACCCGCCATTTGACCCGTGATGTCGAAGGTCCAGTCGCCGTTTGCGTCGGCTGTGGTGGTGCCCACAGACTCGCCATCCACAAGGATTTCAATCTCAGCATCAGGGTTGGTTGTACCGCTGACCTGGAAGTCGGCAGCGACAGTGGAGCCATCCGCAGGAGATGTAATGTCAACGACATCCTGCACAACACCCTCTTCCACAGTCAGAGAGACGGTATCGGTGTCGTCGTCAGTTTTGGCCTCGACGGTGATGTCACCAGGCTCAACACCTGTCACATCAAAGGTCCAGTCACCATTCTCATCGGCGATTGCGGTGCCAACGACCTCACCATTGATAAGAATCTCAACCTCAGAACCAGGCGCTGCTGAGCCACTGATGGTGAAGCTTGTGCCCACGGTGGCACCATCAGCAGGTGATGTGATCGCAAAGTCAGCCATCATGCCAGGCGTGGTGGGGTCGAGGTAATCAGGCGTGCCATCATCGCCAGTGTCCACCGCATCATCGGGGTTGCCATCACCATTTGGATCGGCATTTTCGTCAATGGTCAAGAAGCCATCACCATCGTCATCATTATCAAGGTAGTCAGGCACGCCGTTGGCGTCTGTATCTTGCAATGTGGCGGGAGCTGCATCACCAAGCTCGAATGTGGTAAGGAGGCCATCGTTGTCATCATCTTCATCGAGCGCATCAATGGTGCCATCCATGTCGGTGTCGACAGGTGCGTTAATGTCGTCGCCAAGCTCAAAGAGATCATCAAGGCCGTCGCCATCGCTGTCAGGCTCGGATGGGTTTGTGCCAAGCATACGCTCTTGCTGATTGGTCAGGCCGTCCATATCGGTGTCACCTGTAGGACAGGCCAACGCGTTGGGATCGGGATCACAAGGATCAAGAGGTGCGGGGTCATCTCTGTTGATGACACCGTCGCCGTCAGTATCGCCCTCTTCACAGGCGACACTGGTATCATCAGGATCACAAGGATCGAGGAAGTTGGGAACACCATCTGCGTTGGTGTCGTCGTTGGTGGGGTCGCCATCACCGTCCACATCTTCGTCAGCAGTGTTTACGCCATCGCCGTCATCATCAGGATCAAGGTAGTTTGGTACATCATCGCCAAGCGCCTCGTCGGAGTTGTCGTTGGTAGGATCACCATCGCCATCGATGTCTTCATCTTTGGTGAGGATGCCATCGTTGTCATCATCGTCATCGAGGTAGTTTGGCGTACCGTCACCGTCGGTGTCATCGTTGTCGTAGTCTCCATCGCCGTCGAGATCCTCGTCGCCGTTAGGAATACCATCGCCATCAAGATCACCGTTGGGGCCGTCGTTATCGTCGGCATCAAGGTAATCAGGGATCATGTCGCCATCGGTGTCATCGTTGTTTGGATCACCGTCATTGTTGAGATCCTCATCAAGCGTGGAGATGCCATCGCCGTCATCGTCAGGATCAAGCGCGTTGATGAGCATGTCGCCATCAGTGTTCAGACCACTTGCAGCATCTTCGCCCGCAACACACACGTTCATCACCGCGATTGTGCCATCACACACGCCGTCGCCGTCGGTGTCAGCGTTGTCAGGAGATGTGCCCAGTGTGATTTCCTGGCTGTTTGAGAGGCCATCGCCATCAGTGTCACCAGAATCACAGTTTGCGTTGTTGGGATCAGGATCGCATGGATCTGTGGGGTCAGGATCGGTGCTGTTTGGCACGCCATCATCATCGGGATCGCCTGTAGGACAGACGAGCGCATCGCTGTCAGGTGTGCATGGATCAAGATAATCAGGTGTGCCGCTTGCGTTGACGTCATCGTTGGTGGGGTCACCGTCCATGTTCGCGTCTTCCGCTGTCGTCAGCACGCCGTCGCCATCATCATCGCTGTCAAGCGCATCAATGAGCGCGTCGCCATCTGTGTTTTGACCACTCGCAGCATTTTCACCGGCAACACACACACCTGCCACGGCAATTGCGCCATCACAAAGGCCATCGCCGTCTGAGTCAGCGTTGTCAGCGAGTGTGCCGAGCATCGTCTCCACGCTGTTGATGATGCCATCGCCGTCAGTGTCACCAAGAGGCCCATCGTTGTCATTGAAATCAAGGTAGTTCGGGATCATGTCACCATCGGTGTCATCGTTGGTGGGATCGCCGTCCATGTTGATGTCTTCGTCCACGGTCAAAATGCCATCGCCGTCGTCGTCAGGATCAAGCGCATCGATCAACATGTCGCCATCAGTGTTCAGGGCATTTGCAGCGTCTTCGCCCGCAACACAGACACCCATCACAGCGATCACACCATCACACACACCATCACCATCGGTGTCCGCGTTATCAGATTGTGTGCCAATGGTTGTTTCATCGCCGTTTGTGATGCCGTCACCGTCAGTGTCACCAAGCGGGCCATCGTTGTCGTTGACATCAAGGTAGTTTGGTGTGCCGTCGCCGTCGGTGTCATCGTTGGTGGGGTCACCATCGTTGTTGACATCTTCATCAAGTGTGGAGATGCCATCGCCGTCGTCATCAGTATCAAGCGCATCGATCAGCATGTCGCCATCAGTGTTCAGGCCGCTTGCAGCGTCTTCGCCCGCAACACAAACACCTGCCACGTCAGCGGTGCCATCACACACGCCATCACCATCGGTATCAGCGTTGTCATGAGATGTGCCGAGGGTGTTTTCGTCCGTGTTGATGATGCCATCGCCATCAAGGTCGCCGATGGGGCCATCGCTATCCTCGGTGTCTCTGTAGTCAGGGACACCGTCACCATCGCTATCTGGTGCCACGGAGTCGCAAGCTCCTTCAACGGCGTCTGGTGTGCCATCGTTATCGCGGTCTTCACGCATGGCAGGTCGAAGCATGACACCCCAGTCGTTGAGCGCGTTGCCGCCAATGGCCTGGACTGTGACTGACTTTGAACTGGTAAATGCGAGCGCCTGTCCACCAGGTACGACGTACACATCATCCGCATTAAGTATAACGGGTGTGGCCTCAACGCCTGTAAGTACGGTGTTATCGTCTGCAGCAAAGATGTAAGCGCCCTGTGTGGCGGAGTCGAGCACGAAGTTTTTGCCCTCATCGCCAAGGTTGACGGTGACATCATCACCCATGTTTCTGATGGTGTTGCCTGCTTCAGTGTCACCCGCCCACACCGAGAGTGGTTGATCGGAGTCAAGCTTGTAATAGTTTTGTCCAAGACCCGTTACGATAGCGCTGCTACCTGCGGGCACTGAGAGCGCCATGGGCGAGTTTGTGGAGAGGTTTGTAAGCAGGATGTTGGCGTCGGCTGTGCCCTGGTTGAATATGGAGACAGCGCCCGTGGTCCAGCTTTCTGTAAAGAAGTAGAAGCTGTTGCCTGCGTTATTGTTGCAGTCCACCGCATCGGTAGCATCTGCTGGGATGGGGGGAACCTGTGTGGCACCGTTTCCTACGCTGCGGTTACCTACAGAGATGGTTCCTGTGGAGACGAGGTGAAAGGTGTCGGTGTCATTGATTGCTGTAGGGAGCCAGAAGTCATCTTCAGAGAGCTGAGGGCTTGTTTCAACCAGCGTACCCATGTTGTCAAAGACTTGCACGACGGCATCTTCAGTGGCGAAGACGACGGTTGAACCCGCGATGCGTCGAATGCGGAAGTCCCTGCCGTAGTAGCGCTTTCCGTCTTCTGTAGGCGGATAAAAGAAGTCGCCTGAGAAGTTACAACAGTCATGGTGAAGGAGCACCATCATGGGGTCGCTCACATCGACCTTGAAGTCGCTTACAGTAAGCAGGTCGATGGAGATCTGTTCGCCCTGGGTAAGTGTTCCTGATGAGACGCTTAGTCCTGTGGTGAGGTCAATGATATCGTAAGTGGATGAGGTCTCAAAGCCCACAAGTTGAAGCTGACCATCTGTGGTGGGGTTGTGTCCATAGTAGGTCTCCTCGCCAGCAAAAGCGTTGAGGGGAGTTCCAAACAAAGCGAGGCCAAGAAGGGCTTGTAATGTCTTGTTTGACTTGGGTTTATTCATGCTAGTGTATCCTGTAGTGAAAGGATGAAGGTACATCAAGGCGTGTTCAAAACACTCCTGAGCAGTAGTGAGAACAGTGCATCTGTAGCACCTGTGGCATAATTTTCAAACATGTGTTATGCGATTTTTGCGTCAAATATAACAGTTTGTAATAACACTGCTTTATACTGTTATGTGAGCTATGTTTTTGGGAAGGTCTGTGCAATCTCCAACCAGTCAGGCTCATAGTCAGGTTGTTCAAGAGTGTGCCAGGCGGAAGGTTCAAAACCCATGGTGACAAGGCTTGCTGCAAGGAACTCGTCTACAGGCGTTGAAATACGGATAAGCTCCTGTGTATCAGGGTGCTCAAACCGAAGGCTTACCGCGTGAAGGGCGAGCCCTGGCAGGTTGTAGTGCTCCTTGAATGCCCGATTTATCTTCCCTTTTCCATAGTTTGCATCACCGATGAGTGGATGGTTCAGGTGAGCCATATGCCGACGGATTTGGTGCACTCGTCCTGAGTGTGGCGCGACCTCCACGAGCGAGCATTCTCGTGGTTGTGTGGTACGGTTGGATGCGAGGCGGCGAAAAGAGGACTGCGCAGGAACGCGTTCTTTTCCCTTGGGTTCAGTGGGGACGGGGTGATCAAGGTAGCCAATCTCGGGGGCAATGCCACGCACCAGGGCGATGTAATGTTTTTGAATCTGTCGCTGTTCAAAGAGCTTGTTAAGGTTTCGCGCCGCTGTGGGGTTTTGAGCAAAGAGGACCACACCACTTGTCGCACGGTCGAGGCGATGGATGGGGTGGACCTTTTCTGCCTGGGTGTATTCCTTGACCCAGTCGACGAGAACCTCGTCGTCCTTGCCCCAGCCTCGGTGGACGAGCATTCCTGCGGGCTTATCAATGGCGAGTATGGAGTCATCTTCATGGATGACACGGGGAGGGCGTTGATGGGTTGTTTGAGGGATGCTCATGAGGTGGACACACAAAAAAAGGAAGAAGGGGCCTGGATTGTCAGGCGTCTTCTTCCTTTTTTTGTGTGAGAAGTCAAGCGCTGGGCGTTGCTCTCTTGTCGGTGTTAAAATGCGCAGAGGTTGTTTTTGCAGGGTGGGGCAGCGTGGCAGCTTGAACAGAAGTTGTCGTCCACGGTGAATTCGACGCTTCCATCAGCATAGAGACGTTGCCATGAGTAGCCTGTTGTGCTTGCTTCTTTCTTTTCCATGACGGTCATGGAAGTGAGGTCTTCACACTTGTCATCGGAGAACTGTTCTTTGACGGCGACAGCGCCTTCTGGGGCCTCGACGTTCTCATCATCGTAAGAAGGTTTGATTTCTGGGCTCAACCAGATTTTTACGTAATCACCACCATGTTGAGCGCTCTTGGTGCAGTCATACTTTGAGAGCTTGGTGTAGCTTGTCTGGTAGTCTTCAGGAAAGAGGCTGTTGCTATCATAGGTGTACTCCACGCTGCTGTTTCCACAGGCGACAGAGAAGAGGAGCATGAGGGCGGCAGGGATGAGCGAGAGCTTTTTCATGTAAATCATACCTTTGTATTGTGTGTTTTTGGCGAGCCACAAAAGTTTATCTTTGTGTACCGCGATGTTGTGTGCGCTGGCGTCAGACAAACCTCTCCTGTTGTGTGTTGCAAAGAGGAGTTTGTGTTGTGTGTTAACCAGTTCTTGTGTCGTTGGCATGGTTACTATGTCTTGAGTGGTGGGTTGGTTTCAAGGCACGACGAAGTTTTTGTAGACTTTTTTATGAAAATGATGTGAATATAATGTGGAAGGGGGGATACGGGTTGTAAATAACGGTACATCTATAAAGATGATTGTCGATTGTATCTTGTGAATAAATAAAGGAAAGAACGTACGATGGAGATCAAGATTGAAGAAGGTTTGGAGCGCCGCAAGGGGTTTGCGTACCTGTGTGGTTGGCTGTGGATGAAAGTGGCAGGATGGAAGTTTGATGCGTCAAACTTGCCTGAATACAAGAAGTTCGTGTTGATCGCCAATCCTCATACATCAAACTGGGATCTTCCGTTTATGTTGGGCTGTTCCTATCTTGGTGGGCTTCGTGTCTCATGGCTTGGCAAGCACACGCTCTTCAGGGGCATTGGTAAGCCTTTCTTCACCTGGTATGGCGGTGTGCCTGTGGATCGTACAGCGCCCAAAGGGATGGTGCATCAGGTGGCAGAGGTCATCAAGAGCCGCGACAAGATAGCGCTCGCCATTCCACCTGCGGGGACACGTCGCAAGACCGACGGCTGGAAGACTGGATTTTATTACATTGCTCTGGAGTCAGGTGTTCCCATTATCCCGACCTACCTTGATTGGGGCACCAAACGTGCAGGTTTTGGCCCTGCGTTCTTCCCTACAGGAGACATTGAGGCCGACTTTGAGGTGTTCAAGAAGTTCTATGAGGGGATGAAGGGCAAGTACCCAGAGATGCAAAGCCCCGTTAAAATCAGGACCAAGAGGACATATGAGGTCGACGAGGTTGACCTTGATTCTGGTGGCGTGCAGATCTTCAAGGATGCTGTGAACTCCATGCGCGGCAAGGATCAGTAAGGATGATGTGACAATCCTATCGGTCGGCGATGCCAACACAAGGAAGAGGCCCATCGAGGGGCGAGTTTTGCTGCGCAAAACTCGCCCCTCGATGGGCCTCTTCCTTGTGAGGTGTTATCAATTATCAATGTACTTACAGCAGTTAAAACAATTGTGTACGGGAGCTGACTGGTCTGAAGGAGCGAGAGCTGTGTCGTCGGTTTGATTTGGAGCAAAACTTTTGTCGGTTGGTGTAAGTTTCTGGACAGTCAGTCTTATTCTGAAGGTGTGGTTGGTCTTTCTGAGATTTTGCTTGTCCAAAGGGGGCGTTCAGTGGATGATGCGTGCGCACAGCGAGTGGTTTTCACAAAGGTGCTGTGCATACATTGTTTTATGACACCTCAAACCCTGCAAGGAGATGGAGGATTCCATGTCTCAAGAGCCCCAAGTTCCAGTTGTTGACCTTCGCGATCTGGCGAGCCCTCGCCAGGAGGATCAAGCCCGAGCATCAGAAGCATTGATGTTAGGACTTGGTCATTATGGCCTGGTGTACATTCGTAACCACGGCATTGACGCCAAGGAGTTGGATACTTTCTATGACTCATTCCGCGATGTGTGCGACCGCGATATGTCTGAGAAGCAGACATGGAGCAAGCCCGACATCTGGTTCCAGCGTGGATGGACTCCACCCAACACAGAGAAAGCTGTGGTCGCTGGTGGACAGCCTGACTTCAAGGAGTGTTTCTTTGTGGCTCCCGAGCCTCTGGATCCTGTGTGCAAGCTCCAGTATCCCGAAATTTACGCCGAGAACATCTGGCCTGAAGATGCGCCTGAATTTCAGAGCACCTATCTGAGCATTGGTCACCAGCTTCACGAGATTGGTCTGGCGTTGTTGCGTGGTTGTGCGCGTGCGCTTGAACTTGAGCCTTACATCTTTGAAGCTGCTGTGTGGCAAGGTCCTCACGTCACACGTGCGCTGCGTTACTTGAACCTCTCCACCGAGCAAGTGGATCAGGATATCCTCTGGGGCGAGGAGCACACTGACTTTAACTTGCTGACATTGCTTCCTGGTGGTCGCTTCATCGATAAGAATGGTGAGTACTGTGGCCGTCCTGATGAGAAGAGCGGGTTGTACTTGCGTACGCGTTCCACAGAGGAGCACCCCAATGGTCAGATGGTGCCAGGGCGTCCTCCTGAAGGATGTATCGTGGCTCAGGTGGGTCAGCAGCTTGAGATCTTGACGGGTGGCGTGTTCACAGCAACACCTCACGTGATCAAGGCACCAGCAAGCGTGGAATACTCTCGCGTCTCCATGGCACACTTCATCCACTTGCATTCGCATGAGATTCTCTTCCCCATGCCAACCTGTCAGACCGATGAGTCCATTCAGGCATACAGCCCGCCCGTGTTGGCTGGTACGTATGGTACAAAGACCATGGTCGACATTGGTCTGGCGCCTTCGCATGCTATCGAACAGCTTGGTTATCGCCAGTATGATCGTCTTGGTTCAATGCGCGCCGAGGAAGATTCATCCAAGTAAGTTTGAGCATCCCTGATATCGACGGGAAGAATTAAGC
This sequence comes from uncultured Pseudomonadota bacterium, assembly GCA_950059285.1. GTDB lineage: Bacteria > Myxococcota_A > Bradymonadia > Bradymonadales > Bradymonadaceae > CATLTV01. The sequence goes on from CATLTV010000040.1 coordinate 27,435, forward strand.
TTACAAAGTTGTTTATATCCGTGTATGAAAGCAGCAAGGAGCACGGCTTTTTATAAAAAGCCGTGCTCCTTGCTGTAGTTTTTTAAGGACATATAGCAAAGGCAACGCTGATGATGCTTTCTGTAAGTGTTTGATGTTAAAGTGCTTTTTCTGTGTGTTTTGAATAGTTCTTATGACAAGGATAATGAGACCATGAGTGAGAAAGATCTGGCTGTGCGCGCCATGACCAATGACGGATCCTTCCGTGTGATTGCCATCCGTACGACAGACACTGTGCGTGAGGCATTGCAAAAACAAGAGACCCTCTACCCACATGATGCCGAGGTGTTTACCGAGCTTCTGACAGGTGCTGTGCTTGTGCGTCAGACCATGGCTCCCCAGCACCGCGTGCAGATTATTTTAAAGGAAGACAAGGCGTCCTCACACCAGATGGTCGCGGACTCATTTCCTGAAGGTTTGACACGTGGTGTGGTGCAGGGGATCGATGTGGATAACCGCTTCTCCCATGGTTCTCATAACCTCTTGCAGGTGATGCGCGTGCTGTTCAACAACGAGCTTCAGCAGGGCATCGTTCACACCCCCGAGATGGGTGGTGTGTCGCAAGCGCTGACCGATTATATGCTTCAGTCCGAGCAGGTTGCTTCGGCGATTGATGTGGCCACGTTCCTTGATGCCAATAACAACGTCGTGAGCGCAGGTGGTTTTATTGTACAGATGCTTCCCGAGGCAAATCAGGACACCATCAACGCCATGTTGCAACGCCTTGAGAAGCGTCAGCCTCTGTTTACTGTCATCAGTCAGGAGGGCATGAGTCCCAAGGAGATCCTCGCCGACCTGATGGGTGACTTGGAGTACACTTTGCTTGGTGATGAGCCTGTTTTCTATGGCTGCACCTGCTCCGAGATCAAGCTTGTCTCTGCGATGGCGACACTTGGCCATGATGAGATCCAGCGCATCATTAGTGATGGTGAAGTGATGGATGTGAAGTGCGATTACTGCAAAACCAATTACGCCATCGGTCCAGAGCAGCTCAAGCCATTGCTTGAGACGCACTGATAAGCGCCAGAAAAACGCGTAAAAAAGGAGGGGCGGCGACTGGTTTACCAGTCGCCGCCCCTCCTTTTTTACGCGCACCTTGAGGCAAGGAACCTGCATCTGATGTGATGAGTATGGATTTGTGTTGCGACTGCAACCATGGAGTACATGTTTTTATCACATAATATAAGTTTCTGGAGTGATTATGCTTTTTAATAAGACGATGTGGAGTTCTATCGTAGGTGCCATGTTGCTGTTGTGTCTTGTGGCAAGTGATGTGTTTGCGCACGAGACGGCGACCTGGTCAGATATTGCGGATGAGTCACAAGCAGCGAGTGTGGAGTCTGAGGATGATTTTAAGCTTACGATTGCCAGTGAGTTTGGCTTGCTCAGCGTGATGTACAACAAGATCCAGCAGGGTCAGAATGGTACATATTTTGATTATGTGAAGGATGGAGGTCAGGAGTTATTTACGCCTTTTTTGAGAGCGAGTGGTGAGCTCAAGTGGAAGGGGCGTCACACGGCGGTGTTGTTGTATCAGCCCATCAATCTGGAGACGCGTGTGCGATTCAGGGAGGATGTGGTCGTGGATGACCGTGTGTTCTCCGAGGGACAGATGATGGACCTGAGGTATGGCTTTGATTTCTTCAGGGCATCTTACATGTTTGATGTGCTCGCGCGGGAAGATATGGAGCTGTCGCTTGGTGGTGGATTCCAGATGCGTATTGCTGCAATTGAGTTTGTGCCTGTGGATGGGAGTGATGGTCGTCTCTCAAAAGATCTTGGGCCAGTGCCTTTGCTCAAGTTGCGATACAGGCACAACCTGGAGAAGGGCTGGTTCTATGGCACCGAGATTGATGGGTTTTATGCCAACATCAAGGTGTTAAATGGAGACATTGAGAACGAGGTCACAGGTGCGATTTACGACGCCAGCCTGAGAGGTGGTAAGACGCTTGGTGATGGGCTTGATGCGTTTGTGAACGTGCGTTTTCTTGGCGGCGGCGGTGTGGGCACAAGTCAGGATGATGCGCGTGATAATCCTGGTGATGGGTATGTGAAGAACTGGTTACATGCAGCGACGATATCGCTTGGCTTTTATTTTGAACCAGCAGCGTTGGTGAGATAAAGCGAAAAGAAGACGTCAACAGGCCCGCATTCGGTCACGAATGCGGGCCTGTTGACGTCTTCTTTTATGTGTCTCAGGCCGTGTGTTTTTCGATGCGGCTTATCGCTGCATCGATGGCACCTTGTACTGTGCTATCTTTTTCATTTTCAAGGCGATTTTTAAGTGCCTCGAGATGTGGTGCTGCGCTCTCGATGGGCATACGAAAGAGTGCCTCGGCAGCGTACTGACGGGTTGCTTTTTTGCGTGCCTCCAGCAGCGCTGCGACCGCTGAGGCATCCTCGGTTTTGGGCCAGTAGGGAGATGCTTTGATCGCGGCGTCACGCACCTTCTTTGACTTGTGTGTAATTGCGATGGGCAGCATTGAGGGTGAGCAAAGTTGGACCGCGAAGTAGTGTTCAAATATTGAAGTTGTCATGGGGCCATTGGCTCCAAGCAAGGCATGTTCAAGCACTTCTTGTTCATAGCTTTCGGGGATGAGGTTAAAGTGTTTCTTGATGTGCCACTGTTCGTAACTGTCTGAGAGTGATGGGTTTCTTGCGAGGTGGTGAAGGTAAATGCGCCACATCTCTTCATGATGTGTTGAGGTGTTCTTATCTGTGAGCAAGGTCTTAAATACAGCCCAGCGGTGAACGAAGCTTGTGTTCTTTTCGAACAATTCGAGCGTGGCGTGGAACCAGAGCATTGGATCGGAAGCGACCTCTTTTTTAAGCCATGTGTTCCAGACCTTTTTACTCTTTTGATACAGGTCATCGATCCTGTCGCAGACCTTTTCTTTTGCTGTGTCATCAAGTGACTCGAAGGAGTTTGGCGATTGTTCTGGAGTGTCTGTGGGGTCGCCAAGAATGGCGAGCTGTGTTTTGCACCATTCGCGTACGGCTTTCTTTCTTGCGGAGGCTCCTCGTTCAAGGACAGCGCGACCTTTTTCACCGCGAGCATCGACTCCAAATTGAGCCCGTTGTCGCATGCCTTTGAGTCGGTGGCCTAACAATTCAAGATAGAGGTCATCATCATCCTGGGAGCAGCGCTGATTGGCGAGCATCACATGTAAGGTCTGGAGTCCATCGGAGTCATCACCATCGGCGCGTTTTTTTGCGATGATGGGAATGACACGGTCGACGTGTCCCTCGACGAGAGGTGCAAAGTTCTTGGGCAACAAGTCATCTGCAATCAGGTTGATGGCATGTGCAAACGCGGCTTCATCCTGGATTTCCAGTGCGAGCAATGGTGTGAGTTGTCGCGCAAAGAAGTGGTTGGCAATAACCTGCTCGATGGCTTCTACGATGCCCTTGTCGCCCGTTTTCTTGACCAGAGAGATGATGGTGTCTCGTGGGATGAACGAGTTGGCGGGTGGAAGAGTTTTGAGGTGGGGTATGAACCAGTCGGGCAGGGGAGTGTCTTTTGTGCGGGCGAGGATGGCGATGGCCGCGATAATTTGCTGAATGGCGTAGCGTGACTTGTCTGTTTTGAGTTTGGGGTCTTGGGTGGGTTCCCATGACTGAAACGCCTCAAGCAGCGCGGTAGGTTTGTGGGCCGAGAGTCGCTTGTTTATTGTGTCAAAGGTGTTGTTGGAGATGGTGTGGTTAGCGATTGATGTGCAAAGTTCGTCAATGAGTAGTTCGGGGGAGAGGGATTTGGCCATGGGTAAATTTTCCTGGTCAAGAGTTTAGAATTATTTTCCGACTAACAGGTTTGAATCTAGAGCGTATAGATGAACTTTGCAAGGTTTATATATGATCGTTTTACGACTAAATAGTAGTGTTGTGAGTTGTGTGAGTGAGGAGAGTTTTGCCAAGAAGCAAAAGTGGAGCAAGGCTACTCCTGACAGGAGTAGCCTTGCTCCACTTTTGCTTTTCGGTTGTTTTAACTTGTTGTTTTATTTTGTGTTTCCTGCAATGAAGTCGTCGAGCTGTTGACGTGCTTCATCATCACGCATTTGCTCGGGAGGAGACTTCATGGTGTATGCGCTGGCAGCGAGGAGAGGGCCTGAGATGTTGCGCTCCATGGCGAGTTTGGCGCAGCGGATGCCATCGATAGCGACGCCTGCGGAGTTGGGAGAATCTTCGACGCTCAGGCGAGCTTCGACGTGCATGGGGACATCACCAAATCCGTCCCATTCAATGCGAAGGAAGCAGACCTTGTTGTCCTGTTGCCATGGCACATAGTCGGAGGGGCCGATATGGACGTTATCAGGATCAAGAGGCACATCGAGCTGGGATTGAACCGCAGCGGTTTTGGAGACCTTTTTGCTTTTGAGTCTCTTGCGCTCAAGCATGTTAAGGAAGTCGGTGTTACCGCCTGTGTTGAGCTGGTAGGTGCGAGTGACGTTGACGCCACGATCGCCAAGAAGACGAGTCAAGACACGGTGCATGATGGTGGCACCGAACTGGCTTTTGATGTCATCGCCCACGATGGGGAGGCCCTTGTCGCGGAATGCCTGTGCAAATTCGGGGTTTGACGCGATGAAGACGGGGACACAGTTGACCATGGCCACGCCTGCTTCAAGGCATGCTTTTGCGTAGTGTTTGACGGCTTCTTCGCTGCCCACGGGGAGGTAACAGACGAGCACCTCTGCGCCAGAGTCTTTGAGCGCCTGAACGACATCCACGGCCTCTTCGGAGGACTCGCGGAATGCCTGATGTTCGGGGTAGTTTTCCATGTGTTCAGCGATGCCATCAAGGGTTGGTCCTTTGAGGACTGTGACACCCCAGTTGGGGAGTTCTGCCTGAAAGACTGTGGTGCAGTTGGGTTTGGCGAAGGTTGCTTCTCGAAGGGGTTTACCAACCTTGCGTTCGTCGATGTCGAAGGCGACAACGGGCTCGATATCGCTGATGGCGTAACCACCGATTTCGGGGTGCATCAGGCCAGCCGCTGCATCAGCGGGCTTGTCTGCGTAGTAGGCGATGCCTTGCAAAAGAGAACTTGCGCAGTTACCTACGCCAGCGATAGCGAGTTTGATTGTTGGTCGAGTCATGGTAGTGAGTCCCAGGAGCTGTTTAAAACATCAGATATGTTTTAAGTGTATCATGTGAATAGAACAAACTGGTTAAAGTTTACTCCAACTCTGGAGTAAAGCTGCTATGATACAATGCAAGTCAGGGGCCATCATGAACGTATCACTAAAAAGAGGAGATAGTGTGGCAAAGAGACAAGTTTTGCTCGTTTTTAAGTTGTTGATTGTTATGGTTTTTGTGCTTGGTTGTGACGATAAAAAGAAGCCAGGCACAGGCACACAAGACACCCCCGAACAGGGCACCAAGTCGGCAGCAGAGAAAGAGGCTGAGGCCAAGGCCAAGCGTCAAAAACTCCAGGCCGAGATGTTTGAACGTGCGAAGGTCAAGCTGCAAAAAGGTGAGGATCTTAATGAGAAAGAGTACGAGGTGATGGTGCTTTCTCTTGAGACCTGTGAGGTCGACAAGAAACGTGGTTATGTGGACAGTGATTGTGATGCATTCTCACTCTTGAAGAAGGCCAGAGCACAGCGCAACAAGAGCGTGCCTGATCAACCACAGATGTGGAGGCTTATTGCACAGCGTAACTTGAGTCACGAGAGTCCTGCGGTCAGGATTTACTCGGCTCAATTGTTGGCGTCGACGTTTGCGTCCAAAAAGGAGAGCTATGACATCCTGCTGGACGCTTCCAGGAAAGAGGAATCTCCATTGGTGCTCCTTGCGATCGTGAGGGGACTGCGCATGCAAACAGGCAAGGATAG
>CATLTV010000041.1 GCA_950059285.1 uncultured Pseudomonadota bacterium
TGTTCGCCAATTAAAGTGGTACGCGAGCTGGGTTCAGAACGTCGTGAGACAGTTCGGTCCCTATCTGCCGTGGGCGTAGGAGAGTTGAGAGGATTTGCCCCTAGTACGAGAGGACCGGGGTGAACGTACCTCTTGTGTACCGGTTGTTCCGCCAGGAGCATCGCCGGGTAGCGACGTACGGAAAGGATAACCGCTGAAAGCATCTAAGCGGGAAGCCCCCCTCAAGATTAGCTCTCCCTGAAGGTCCGTCAAAGACGATGACGTGGATAGGCACCAGGTGGACGCATGGCAACATGTGGAGCCGAGGTGTACTAATCGACCGTTAGTCTTCTATTTAATAGCACGTCCTTCGAATACTTACATAATCGAGCTGGCCCAAGGTTTTGGTGGCTTGTTATCCGCTTCAAAAAGAAAACATTCAAAAGATATTACGATATCGAACCGAAAACGTGAGAGTTTCTAGATTCACCCAAGGTTCAAAGAGCTTGGGTTGGTGGTTAAAGCGAAGGGGGTCCACCCGATCCCATCCCGCACTCGGAAGTTAAGCCCTTCAGCGTCGATGGTACTGCGTGGGAGACCGCGTGGGAGAGTAGATCGCCGCCAACCCATTTTTATCAAGAGAAGCCGCGACATGATTCAACATCATGTCGCGGCTTTTCTCGTTTCTTGCCTGTTGCACAACCTGTCTGCACATCATCGTTTACAGTCTTATCCACACATGTGGTTTTTGAGTCTTGCGACTGAGGTGAAAACACGATTAACTGCGTTTTGTTTACTGGCTTACTTCTTATTCAAGGATTTGATTATGGCTTCTCGTCTTGGTCTGAACTCGCAATTTATTGATCGTGCTCGTGCTGCTGCTTCTGATATTGCACAGAACATGGACTCTTTTATTCGAAAGAGGACCACGGCATCGATGGAGCGCACCACGTTGCGTCTTTTTGGTGTTGATGGAGCTGATGATGAAGGGGTGCCTTATCCAAACAGATTTGTGGATCAATTGGTAGAACACAAAATGCTCCAGGAAGGTGCGAGTCGTTCTCTGTTAAAAGCGATGATTCACACTGGGGCGGATGTTCAGGATGTGGTGGAAGCTGTGACTGCTGGAGAGATCGACTTGTCGAAACTTCCAGAGATTGATGAGGCTACTATTCATGAGCTGGGGGATAGGCTTGCAAAAGAAGCTGCTGATCGCATTCAGATGCGCGTGGATGAGAGGAATAGCGCGCTTGCAAGTTCGGAGATGCGAGATGGCCCGTTACATTATGTGATTGTGGCTACGGGAAACATTTATGAGGATGTTGTCCAGGCGCAGGTTGCTGCCCGTCAGGGCGCAGATATTATTGCTGTGATTCGTACCACAGGGCAGAGCTTGCTTGACTACGTGCCTTATGGTGCAACCACGGAAGGGTATGGTGGGACGTATGCGACGCAAGAAAACTTTCGAATTATGCGCCAGGGTTTGGATGAAGTGGGTGAGGAGTTAGGTCGTTATATTCGCCTGTGCAATTATTGTAGTGGGCTTTGCATGCCCGAGATTGCTGCCATGGGTGCGTTGGAGCGCCTGGACGTGATGCTTAATGATGCTCTCTATGGTATTTTGTTCCGCGATATTAACCCTGAAAGAACATTCATTGATCAGTACTTTAGCAGAATGATTAATGCCTACGCGGGTGTGATTATTAACACAGGGGAGGATAATTACCTCACGACGGCGGATGCTGTGGAGGCGGCTCATACTGTGCTGGCAAGTCAGTTTATCAATGAGCAGTTTGCGTTGCGTTCAGGGTTACCTGCAGAGCAGATGGGGCTTGGGCATGCGATGGAAATGAATCCGTCACTGGAAGGGGGCTTTTTGTTGGAGCTTGCGCAAGCAGAGCTTGCGCGCGAGGTCTTTCCTGATGCGCCGTTAAAGTATATGCCTCCCACGAAGTATATGACGGGTAATATATTCAAGGGTCATATTCAGGATGCGTTGTTTAATTTGATTGGGGGGTGGACCAATCAAGGTATTCAGCTTCTGGGGATGATGACAGAAGCAATGCACACACCTCATATGGGTGATCGTTATCTTGCGCTGGAGAATGCACGTTATGTGATGAATAACATTCGTGGTCTTGGCGATGAGATCAGTTACAAGGAGGGTGGTGTGATCCAGAAGCGTGCGCAGCAGGTGTTGGAAGAAGGTATGGAGTTGTTGGAGCGTGTACGCGAGAAGGGCTTATTTGATGAGCTTGCTGATGGCACATTTGCGGATGTGTTCCGCCCAAGAGAGGGTGGAAAGGGTCGTAGTGGTGTGGTCGAGCGCTCTGTGGATTACTATAATCCTATGGAGCATGAGTTAAGAATGCGTTTGAATCTGGGGAATGCATAAGTTTCGAGGATAACACCTCATGCATCTTGCGAGGGTATAGTGTATAATACACTTGGTTTTACTCGGGTGTATTGAGGTGATCGTGTGTTTGGAGCAAATAAGCAGTCAGTCATGGGGAAGTTAAATCGCCGCAAGTTCTTGAAAGGGCTTGGTGTGGCGAGTGGACTTGCTGTGGTGTCAGGTGGGGTGAGGGCATCGATGTGGTGGGATCAGGCAGCTTCGCAGGGGTTTCAGATCCTGAGTGCGGAGGAGGTCTTGATCAGTGATGCCATTGCGGAGGCGTTGTTTCCAGGTGAGCCAGGTGTGATGCATTCCATTCCAGGGGCGGTGGAGCTGGGGGTGACGCGTTTTCTTGATCAGTTATTGGTCGAGATGTTGGATGAGGTGACGGGGAATGCGATCCGTATGTTGTTGCATACGATTGATGAGGCTGCGTTGTTGTCAGGTGGTAGTGTAGCACGTTTTCGTGTTCGCTCTCTTGCAGAGAGAGTTGAGATATTGGAGGCGTGGGATCAGTCGTTGCTGTCTGTCAGGAGGAGTGTTTTTTCTGCGCTCAAGTTGTTTTATGCCATGGGTTATTGTGAGCACCCAGCGTTATTGAGCGCCATGCGCATTGAGTATAGTTGTATGGGTGTGGAAGAGGCGAGTCAGGCATGAGTGTGATTGACGCAAGCGCAGTGGAGTATTTAGGTCATCAGCTTCACACAGCGAAGACACTGGCAAAACAGGGGGTGACTGGCGATCAGAAGCGCAAGGCTGATGTTGTGATCGTGGGTGCAGGTCCAGGAGGATTGACGACAGCGACGATTCTTGCAGAAGCCGGTCTTGATGTGTTGGTTGTGGAGGGGGGAGGTTTTTGGCCCAAGGGTACGTTTGAGCGCAAGCAGTCCTGGGCGTTGAAGAATATTTACCAGGATCGTGGCCAGCGAGTCATGATGGGCAATGCGTTTATCTCGTTGCAGAGTGGTCGAGGTGTGGGTGGAGGGACGCTTGTGAACTCGGCGATTTCATTCAGAGCGCCCGATCATATTCTTGATGAGTGGGGAGCTGATTTTGGTGTGGATATATGGGGGAATCGGGATCAGCGTTATGAAGAAGTAGAGCGCATGATCGGTGTTGCTCCGACGGCTGCGAGCATTGCGGGTGTGAACTCTGAGGTTGCGCGTCGAGGTTTTCGTAAGCTTGGTGTGAAGGCGGATTATATGCCAAGGAGTGCGCCAGGTTGTGTGGGATGTGGGACCTGTCAGACGGGGTGTCCTTCAGGAGGTAAGGCGAGCGCGGATTTGACGTGGTTGCCTCGATTTTTGAGGGCAGGCGGGAGGTTGTTGGCCGATACACGGGTGGAGGAGATCAGGGTTTCATCAGGAGGAAAGGCCGAGGGGGTGAGGGGTGTGACGCGCGGTGAGGATGGTGAGCTTGCGAGGTTTGACATTGAAGCAGAGCGTGTGGTGTTGGCTGCGGGGGCTGTGAATACACCCTTGTTGTTGTTGCGTCAGGGGTTAGCCAATTCAAGTGGTGAAGTGGGGAGGAATTTGCGAGCACATCCGAGCGTGGGAAGTCTTGCGTTGTTTGATGAGGATGTATTGCTGTGGTGGGGGGCGACACAGGGGTATTATGCGCACCATCCAGAGCATCCCGAGGTGTTATTGGAGACGTTCAGTGTCAGTCCTGATATTGCGGTGAGTCAGGCGGGTGGCGTGGGTGCAGATGCGATGGACTTCTTGAAGAAGTTCAGGAAGATAGCTGCTTGTGGTTTGTTGATTCGAGATCATTCCAGAGGTTATATTGCGTATCATAAGGGGAGGGCTCCGACGTATCATTATCATTTGTGCGATGATGACCGCAGGAAGATGACGTTGGGGTTGATTGCGGTGGCCGAGATGTTTTTTGCAGCGGGGGCCAGGGGGGTCAGGCCGTTGCTTGCTGGGGGGCGTTTTATTGGGAGTTTTGCGGAGGCCAAAGATTTCATTGATGGCGTGCGTGATCCTGCGGCGATGCAGTTGTATGCATCGCATCCGATGGGGACGTGCCGCATGAGTGCAGATCGAGAAAGGGGGGTGGTGCGTCCAGGTGATGGGAGGACGCATGATGTGGAGGGGTTGTATATTACGGACTCCAGTTTATTTAGCAGTGCGTTAGGGGTGAATCCGCAGATGACGATCATGGCGCAGAGTCTGGAGTTGTCGGAGAGAATGTTAAAGGCGTGGGGAGTGGAGTGATGTTTTTGGTAGGTATTTTGAACACAATGTAGGTTGGGTACGTCTATGAGGGGAGGTCTGGATTGATTTCTCGAGGAGACCCAAGTAAGGTTCGATGCGTGTCAATGTATGAGCGGTGTTTTGACGTGGTTGATACCGTCTTGTTATGCAAGAGTTATTCATGGTCCGAGTAGCATTCCGTGGAGTGGGAGGGGTGCATGTGAGGGACCAGGAGATCAAAGAGAGCGTTCGTGGAAGAGAATGATGACATACAGCTCGTAGAACGAGCTCAGGCAGGAGATCGAGAGGCGTTCAAGGAGCTTGTGGAGCGATACCAGCGCAAGGTTTACGGAATCTGCTATGGTATGCTCAAGGAGCAGGAAGCGAGCCTTGATGTGAGCCAGGAGGTCTTCCTGAAGGTGTACAGGTATCTGGAGAAGTTCAACAAGCAGTCGAGCTTTTACACCTGGATTTACCGAATCACAGTGAACATGTGTATTGATCATATACGCAAGCATCGTCGTGTGCAGAAGGTGGAGTATGATGATCACCTGTCGCATGATGGTGGGGAATCCGAGGGCAACGAGCACATTCAAGCCTCTCAGCTTGGTATACACCCTGACCGTGTGTACGGGCGTAAAGAGTTGAGGAAGAAGATGTTGGAGGCACTGGAGACCTTGAACGAGAAGCATCGCACGATCCTGATCATGAGGGAGGTCGATGGTTTGAGTTACGAGGAGATCGCGGAGGTCCTTGATATATCCAAGGGGACGGTGATGAGCCGTTTGTTTCATGCTCGCCGTTATTTTCAGGATGCGTTGCAAGACTATTTGGATGGAGAGCTGCACGTCTCTTGAGGATCGTGTTTCGATCGTTGTCGCATTGTGAGTAAATTTGAAAATAAATTGAATAGTTGAGAGAGGTGGTGCGTCTATGACAAGTGGAGAGGAATCCACACAAAGACAAGACAGATTGTTTTGGTTTGAGCATAGATTGTAGGTTGATGCCTGTAGAGGTGTGAGCCGACTGCCAAAAGAGAAAAGTCATGAGTGAGTCAAGGTTGACACAATCCGAAAAGCAGTTGCTGGAGCGTTATTATGATGATGCTTTGAGCAAAGATGCACGTCAGCGCGCAGAGGTTTTGCTCGCTGGGAGTGAGGTCGCACGTGAGTATGTGAGTTCGCTCAAGGAGTTGACTTATGCGGCAGGTCAGGCCGAGGAGCAGCTGTGGGAGGATGCCAGGGCGCAGGGGCTATGGAGCGCAGACGCGGTGATTTTGGAGACTGATCCAGGTCAGGCGTCGCTCTTCGAACTTGAGTCCATGTTGTTGAGATACCACGATGATGAGGTGACAGAGGAAGAGGCAGCAGAGGTGGAGCAACTTCGTGCTGCACGTGAGGATGTTGCTGATTATCTGGGAGGACTCTCTGAGCTTGGGCTTGGTGTGAGTGCTGCGACTGCCGAAGTGACTGACGCAGTGGACTTTGGTGCGTTTTGGTCGGGTCTTGAGGGAAGGTTAGACGAACTTGATGGTGATGGTGGTGCGGAGGTCGTTGAGTTTCCTCGTGCGACGAAAGAGCGCCCGGCATTTGATCTGGGTGACCATCAAGTGTTGTTGTACCGTTACCATGATGATGAGGTGACCGAGGAGGAGCGAGCACAGGTTGAGGCGTGGGCCGAGATTGATGACAGCGTGGCCAGCACTCTGGCGGCGTTGAGTGAGCTCAGGTTTGCGACACAGGCGAGCATGGAGCTGGCCGAGGAACATATCGAACCTGGCCTGTTGTGGTCTCGAATTAGCGAGCATCTGGGAGAGGAAGAGAGCAGTAATGTGCGGGACTTTGCGCATTACAAGGAGAGCAAGGAGCAGGCAAGTGAGCATGTGGAGGTAGTGACCTCACATGGGCATCGTCGTGAGATTTTCATCGCTCTGGCAGCCATGTTGTGTACAGTATTTGGCGTGGCGCTCTTCAAGGACAGTTTGTTCCCTGGTGAGAAGGTCATCGTGGAGAAGACTGTGGTGATCGTGGACAGCCTTGAGTATGGGGATGGGACGTCGGTGATGGTGACAGGGCCGATGCAGTCTGCGAGCATGGAGGTTGTTACCGACAGTAATGCTCCAGCAGTGGAGAAAGGTGACGATGTTCAGAGTGAGGATGAAGAAGCCACTCCCACAGTGATCTGGCTTATTGATCCAGAGCAGGATGTGGAGCCAGCGCAAGAGCCAGTGAACGAGGACGAGGTCAAGGACGTGGAGCCAAAGGGGCAACCTATTTAATGGGTTGTGATGGGTTCATGAGAGGATATAAAGTATTGGTGAAGAATAAAGAGGAGAACCTGAACGTCAAACTGAGTAGGGTGGGGAGAGAGTTTGAAGGAAGGTTATCATGGATAGAGACGCAACAAGAGTGCAGGAGAGGTGAGCGATGAGAGTCAATATGCTCATCCAGATGATATTAGTCTGGACAGTGGCCATGGTGGGCCTCGTAGGTTTTGTGTCCACAGCACAGGCTCAGGACCTCAAGGTTGAGGTGAGGACGATCGCAGCCTCCAAGGGTGGGGATAAGGTCGATTCATCTCTGTCAGATATTCAGAGCACCTTGAACGTGACTTTTGCGGGATACACGAGCTTTCGTCAGCTTTCCGTGGACAATGTGGTGTTAACACAGGGGAAGTCCAAGGATGTGACGTTGCCAAACGGTGCAGAGGTGACGCTGACGTTTAATGGTCATGCAGGCAAGCTCGTCAAGCTTGGTTTAAGCATCGCAGGGAAGATGAGTACGACGTTGAGGGTGTCCTCGGGGAGTACGTTCTTCCAGGCGGGTATGCGGCACAAGGACGGGATATTGATTCTGGCGATCAAGGTTGAGTGAATCGACACACCCAAGAAAAACAAGAGCGCGGATTTTTGTACAAAAATCCGCGCTCTTGTTTTTCTTGTATATATCCAACCTCACGCAAATACGGTATTGTAGAGTAGAGCATTTGATTTAGCAGAACAGAGGGCAGATGTGGGTACAGAAGAGCTTGTTGGGCAAGTCATAGCAGGTAAGTATCGTCTGGATAAGGTGATTGGTCGCGGGGGATTTGGTGAGGTGTACAGGGGTGAGCATTTGGCGATGCAGAGGCCTGTGGCGATCAAGGTTATTCCGTTAAGTCATGGTGAGCTGGGTTCGGAAGCGGGGCAAGAGAGGTTCTCGCAAGAGGCGAGGTTGGTGAGCCAGCTCAAGGCATCCTCGACGGTTGCAGTGTTTGATTATGGGGTAAGTCAGCGCGTGATTTATCTGGTGATGGAGCATATCAAGGGGGTGACATTAAAGCGTTATATCAAGGGGATGAAGAGAGTGCCTGTGGCGCAGGCGATTACGTTTGCCATGGATATTCTCGAGAGTTTGGAGGAGGCGCATCATCTGGGGATATTGCACCGAGATCTGAAGCCCGCGAATGTGATGGTGTATGAGGATTTTCGTGGTGAGCGAAAGGTCAAGGTGTTGGACTTTGGCATCGCCAAGATGATGAACAGCAAGGATAGCAAGATAGAAGCGCCTGGGGATTTGACCTCACAGCAAGGTTTTGTGGGGACGCCAAGGTATGCAGCGCCCGAGCAGTTGTTTAATCAGGGGCTTGGTCCTGTGACGGATATTTACGCGGTGGGTTTATTGTTGTGGGAGATGGTCGTTGGTGAGCCTGCGATTCCATTAAAAGAGTGGGGAGATTGTAGTCGATTCCACATCAAGAATGAGGCTACGCCCATGAGAATCCCCGAGGAGGCGGGTGTACCTGAGGGGTTACGGCGTGTGATTGAGAAGTCGGTGATGCGGTTTGTTTCGCAGCGTTATCAATCGGCAGGGGAGATGCGAGCGGCGTTAACGGCGGTGCAACGTGGTGAGCCTGTTGAGCAGGTGGGGGGCGTTGATCCGAGCGGTGTATTTTTTGGACGAGGAGCGTTGTTAGATCCCAACCTGTCGCAGGGTGGTGATGTGATGGAGAGTGGTTTTCTGGACAACTTTGAAGGTGGTGAGGATGTGGAGAGGGCTCCTGTGCGAGAGCGTCGCCCTTCGAGGCAACCAAAGAACTCGTCATTGCTTGGCCGAGAGGGCTGGGGAGAGCTTGATCAGGGGGCGGTGTCAGCAGATGTGGCTCCATCATACAGGGAGCCTGTGGCGCCTACGCCAGTGAGTCCAACGGTAGAACGTGTACCAATGGGTGAGAAGAAGAAGCCGCCAGTGCTTATGCTTGTCGGGGGGGGAGTGCTCGTATTGGTGCTTGTTGTGGGCTATGTGATGTCCACATCTGGAGGAGAGCAAGAGGGGGAAGTTGAGACCTCGGTGGTGGATAATCTGCCCGAGGAGGAGGTGTTTGAAGTTCCAGAGGGGCGCTTTAACAAGGCTGGTATCTGGCTTGCGGTGCAGAGTTTGGGGTGGAAGAGAGTGTCAGGTGTGGAGCAGATCAATCTGGGTAACATGAGACAATCGACAGCGTTTTATGAGAAGCAGGGAGCGACCTGTGAGTTGACGCTTGTGGAGGCCAAGAGTGAGCCTGCATTGCATGAGCTTGTCAGAGAGGTCAAGGAGCCCACTGAAGTGGTGAGGTTTGATTATCGTGCGTTGAAGATCCACCCGGTCAAGGGGGCGCATGTGCAGGACCATGTGCGGGAGCTCAAGACATCGTTACGAGAGTACAGGAAAGATGTGATTCAGCTGGGGAATCAGGCTGGAGACAGATGAACCCAATTTTAAAGTAGTATCAAACGCCTAACTACTTTAAGGTGCGGAGCTGAAGTGGATAGAGTATGTTATTGGTTCTGGGAGAAATGAGCAGGAGTGAGCACAGATCCTCAGGGAGACGTCATAGGAGAGTTGGACCATGAAACAGCCAGTGTACGCACCAGGTACGGTCATTGCGGACAAGTATCGAATCGATAAAGCGATCGCCCGTGGTGGATGCAGTATAGTGTACCGAGGCACACACATTGATATGCAGCGCCCGGTGGCGTTGAAGATCATGACGCCTGACGCGGCTGGTGATGATGTGGCATGGACACAGCGATTTCAGCGCGAAGCCAAGCTGGCAAGTCAGCTCCGGCATCCCAACACGATCACGACCTATGATCATGGTAACGATCATGGTCTGTGGTACATCATCATGGAGTGGGTGGAGGGAGCATCGTTACGCAATGTGATCAAGGATCATGGCCCGATCGAGCCCGAGAGGTGTGCGAGGCTTACTATCCAGATGTTGAAGAGTCTGGAGGAGGCGCATCGTTCAAAGATTTTGCACCGTGACATGAAGCCCTCCAATATTATGATTACCACGGACATGGATGGCGAGGAGCAGGTCAAGGTGTTGGACTTTGGTCTTGCCAAGTCTGATCCAACACAGATGGGTGGTGATTTTCTCAAGCTTACACGAGACGGCGACTTTGTAGGGACGCCACGTTACGCCTCGCCCGAGCAGCTCAAGGGGCGCCCCCTGACCAATGCGTCTGACATCTATGGTGTGGGCATGATCATGTGGGAGATGTTGACAGGTCAGCCCGCTGTACCGCAGGTTGATTATGCGGTCTGTGTGGAGCATCACCTTGGTCCAAGGCCATGGACCTTGCCTCCTGGTCAGTATCCTCCAGGGTTGAGTATGATCGTGGAGAAGGCGCTGAGTAAGAATCCTGATGAGCGTTATGAGTCATGTCAGGAGATGCGTCAGGCGTTGCGCAGCTGGTTGGATTTGTCCTCAGGTATGGTGGGACAAGATTTTGACTTATTTGATGAAATAGACAGTCTTGGGGCTGGCTTTGAGAGTGATTCCATGGGGGCCGCACTCAGTGATGCGGTGTCGCTTGAGGATGAGCTCTTTGAGGAAGAGGTGCTTGCGCCGACCAAGAAAAACCCTTCACGCACTACATTGACGCAGATGAGCGTGGATGCGTTGAATGATGTGCAACTTGATGATGCTGCGGCCTCTTCAGAGGTTGAGGACGATGATGACTCCTTGTTACGCGCAGGCATGGGTCAGGAGGAGGAGAGCACCAAGAGCTTCACTGATATGTCGCGCAGAGATATTGAGCTTGATGCACAAGTGATGGGTCGCAAGCCAGCAGGGAGCACCATCGATCAGCAGCAAGCGCGCATGACATCCTCATCAGAGCCAGAGAATAACAAGGCGCGCGTGTTTGGCGCTGTGGTGTTGGCGGTGATTTTGCTTGTCGTGGGTGCGGCGGGTTGGAAGGTCTTTATTGCGGCGGATGATTCGGGTGTGGCCAGCGTGAATAACGAGGCGCAGGCCAGCAGCATGATAGCATACCTCAAGGGTGCAGGTTGGACGCTTGAGCGAGAGCCTGCTCGTGTAGATATCGGGGCGTTGTCCCAGACAACGGTGCGCGTCAAGCAGGGGTTAATGGAGGCTGATCTGATCTTGTATGAGACTCCAGAGACGTCTTCTGCGCAGGAGCTTGAGGCGCAAGCCAAGGAGCCCACGCGCTCCTATCGTGTGGGGCAGTTGGTCGTGTGGATTACGCCTGTGGGGGATAGGGGCGAGTCTGCAGTGCAGAAGCTTCATCTGGTGTTACAGGGATATTCTCAATAAATAAGCTTTGCAATTGGTCTAAATCGCAGTATGTGGATCGCGTGGCGTATGTTTCTGAGAAGGCGTGTGCCATGTGCACGTAGATACCACTTGAGATGCGATTTATGGATTCTGGAGAAGAGTTAGAAGCAAGGGAGCTTGAGACCATACGTGATGTATGTGTTGCTCATGGGCTTGAGTTACGTACAGCATACCGTCGTGGTGTGTTGTTGATACTCGTTCCCAGAAGTCTGGATGAGGTGCCTGATTCTGGCGTGTTGCGTCAGATTGCAGAGGCTCTGGCTCAGGATAACGTCAGATATGTGGCGTTGTCGCTTGATGAAGATGGGGATGAGGCATGAGTATCAATAAGAAGATCGACCAGATTGTGGCCCAGATGCGTGAGCTTGATCAGGATGTCCTGGTGGCCTTTAGTGGTGGTGTGGACTCTGCCGTTGTCGCTGCGCTTGCGTATCGCGCGCTTGGTGATCGCAGTCTTGCCGTGACCGCAGTCAGTGAGACACTGGCTAGCCGCGAGCTTGATGAGGCCGTGAGCATCGCGCAAGAGATCGGGATCACACACAAGACGATCGCATTCAGTGAACTTGATGATAAGCGCTTTGTTGAGAACACCTCGGCAAGGTGCTTTTTTTGTCAGAGCATGCGATTTTCTCAGCTTCAGGCGATGGGTGAGAAGCTTGGCTACGAGGTTGTCGCCTCGGGGAGCAATGCATCCGATCTTGGAGATCACCGCCCTGGCTTGAAGGCGATGGCGCAATTGCACGTGTATCAGCCGCTTCTGGAGCATGATGTTGACAAGGAGACGGTGCGTCAGATGGCCAAGGAGATGGGTTTGTCTGTGTGGGATAAGCCTGCGGCGGCGTGTTTATCGTCCAGAATTCCGTATGGTACGAGCGTGACGACGGCCCGTTTGCAGCGTGTTGAGGATGCTGAAAACGTATTGTATTCTCATGGGTTCAAGCACTTCAGGGTACGCGATCATGGCGGAGTGGCTCGCGTGGAGATCTCCACGATCGAGTTGGATGATGCGTTGTCTCCCACGATGTTGAGGAAGATATCAAAGGGGGTTTTGAGGGCTGGCTTTGATCATGTGACACTGGATCTTGTGGGGTATCGCACAGGGAGTTTGAACCCCACGTAACGCACATTACGTCGACCACACATGTGTGGTTGGTGAAGAAAAAAGAGAGAGGGGGCGGCCTATTGCTGACGCAATAGGCCGCCCCCTCTCTCTTTTTTCTTGTTTTTGGTTGACTGACCAAAAACAGAACCTATCATCAAGTTCGTCAGGTTTTTTTTTGGTTGTATGACCAAATTAATGGCTTAAGATGTTGCTTTGATTGAGAGGTTGTTGTGAGTAAAAAGAGGGCTGCACGCAGAGCACAGATTATTTCAGGGGCGATCAGCGCGATCGCCGACCATGGTTACGAGCGCGCGACCATTCAGCGCATCGCCACACAGTGTGATATCACTCCTGGTCTGATTCACTATCACTTCAAGAACAAGCAAGAGATCCTTGTGGCTGTGCTGGAGGAGTTATCAGCTCGCCTGCTGGCTCGCTATGAAGCTTCGCTTCCAACTCAAGATGACACCTCCACCGTAGCAAATCAGGCCAGTAGCAGGATTGATGCATTTATCAGCGCGTTGTTGTCCAGGGAACTTGGCGAGGATCAGCATGCCCTTGCGTGTTGGGTGACGATCGCTGCGGAGTCGGTGCATTCCTCTGAAGTTCAAGTGCATTTTGATGGTGTCATGCTTCAGCAGCATGCGTTGCTGTGTGAGGCGCTTGAGCAGGAGCATCGCTGCCAGCCTGCGCTTGCGCAGGAGATCGCCACGGCGATTTTGGCGCAGATCCAGGGTGTGTTTCTGCTCTCACAGGCTTCTCCTGCGTTGATGCGTGAGGGCTTTGCCTTGCGTCAGGTGCGTGCCTCGATTCGCGGCATGTTGATTCTTGCCATGGGCGTTTAATACCTGTGGGTATGAGTTTTTCTTGTGGGTTGTAAGTTGTTTAAATGTTTTTGTTTTTGCTTCTTTGGTTTCATGCGTTCTTGTGTGTTTTCTTTGATGCTTCCTTCTTCATCACGCTCTGGAATCAAAAGGAGTGACTATGCGTATGACAGGACAGGATGAGTTAAGCGCGGTCAAAAAGTTTGGTCTGTTGACGGCATTGTATATGGCGCAGGGTTTGCCGTTTGGTTTCTTTGTGCAGGCGTTGCCCGTGTTGTTGAGGGAGCAGGGTTTGTCCTTGCCTGCCATTGGGTTGACGAGTTTGTTGGCGTTGCCGTGGGCGTTGAAGTTTTTGTGGGCGCCGTGGGCGGACAGGGATGGTGCAAGGAGGAGGGTGATTCTTGGGCTTCAGGCAAGTAGCGCGGTGTTGATGGTGGCGGTGTCTGCGCTGGACCCCTCCACGATGATGTGGTGGTTGCTTGGCGCGGTGTTGTTGACCAATTTTTTGGCGGCGACACAGGACATTGCGACGGATGGTCTTGCTGTGAAGTTGCTGAGCTTTGACCAGCGAGGCATTGGTAATGGCATTCAGGTTGGGGCATATCGTGTGGGGATGATTCTTGGCGGCGGCGTGCTGCTGGTGTTGTTTGATGCGCTGGGTTGGATGGCGACCTTTATCATGTTGGCGTTGATGATTGCGTTGACGATGGTGCCGTTGTTGATGTGCGCGCGTGTGGAAGAAGAGGTTGGTGGGCGTGATGTGGATGAGTCGGATGAGCATGCTTCGTTTGGTCAGCGTATGGGGCAGATCGTCAGCTTTTTGAGGCGTCCACGGATGATGTGGTGGTTGTTGGTGTTGTTTTTGTACAAGTTTGGGGAGTCGCTTGCTGGGGGGATGTTGAGACCGTATCTGGTGGATTTGGAGTGGGGCAAGGATGACATTGGTTGGTTGTTAGGCGGCGCTGGGTTTACGGCGGGCTTGTTGGGGGCGTTGGCTGGAGGACTTGGTGCAAAGCATCTTGAGCGATGGCGCGCGTTGATTGGTTTTGGTGTGCTTCAAGTGATTGGTAATGCTTGTTATTTTGCGCTTTCGATGAGTGATGGTTTTACAGGTTATGTGTTGATGTCCGTGTTGGTTGAGCACTTTACAGGTGGGATGGCGACGGCCATTTTGTTCACGATGATGATGGATATGTGTGAGGAGAGGACGGCAGGCACGGATTACACGATTATGGCCAGCGTGGTGGTTTTGACGGTGGGGTTAGGGCAGGGCGTGAGTGGTTTTATTGCGAGCGAGGTGGGTTATGCGGGGGTGTTTGGCCTGGCTGTGGTGTTGGGTGGTGTGGGCGTGTTGATGATCTGGTTGTGGTTACGAGGGGTGGTGTTTGACGTATGGCAAGAAAAAACAAGCGAGTCCACCTCCGGGGTGGACTCGCTTGAGACGATCTTTCAGTGAACCTGGAGTGTAATAAAGAACTGGTCGGAAATGCTTGTATGAAGCGCGTAGTTTGGTGTCGAAAAACAGAATGTAACAAGAGCTACTATTCTTGTTTTTCGTTTCTTGGACTACACGCTTTCTTCGACCAGCTCCTTCTCCATCACGTTCTAGTTATCTGTGGTGATTGCTTTTTCGCAGTCGACCTGGAAGGAGTTTCCGGTGCCATTGAGTTTGGTGACACCAAAGTCGTTGCCGTTGTGGTCCTGTTTGAAGCTCAGGGAGAAGAGGCGGCAGTAGGATTTGCCTTCAAGGTGAGTGACGACATCGGTGGGGATGACACGATGTGTGATGACGCCGCTGACGGGGTGGTATTTGATGTCCCAATCTGCTGCGGTGATGGTGATGGCGCGGACGTCTTCTTTCCAGCCTGCATCGGCGAGCGCGGCGACCATGGATTCCTCGAGAGCAGGGTCATCCATTTTTGCGGGGGTCATGGTGCGTGCGACGCTCTCGCCTGTTTCAGGGTCGGTGGTTGTTTGTTTGGTTGAACCAGGATTAACAAACTCGGCCTGAGCTTTTTGTAACTGTGCACATCCAGTGATGCCTGTAAGTGTAAGTGCTGCAAGGATAAGCGCGAGCTTTTTCATGATTTTTCTCACCTTGTGGAAATATGATGTTGATTTTGACGTGCGGTACGGGACGTTGATTGTACAAAAGACACATGTAACTGCAATCTTTAAATGTTGTAAAACATCTATGGTTTCATATGATTTTAATTGTTATTAGTTATTGTTGTTTTGATGTATGATGTGTTGGTAGAAAAAAACGGCTTGAAAAAAGTCAGCAAAACAGGCTAGTTATCAACTACAGTGTTCCCCGCATGCGCGGGGATGAACCGTCCTTCATGCAATCTCTCACATGAGAACTTAAGTGTTCCCCGCATGCGCGGGGATGAACCGAGGGTCGCGACGGTGTGAACGCTGTGCTTTTCGTGTTCCCCGCATGCGCGGGGATGAACCGTTGAAACGGCGTCCGATGCCTACTTGTACGCCGTGTTCCCCGCATGCGCGGGGATGAACCGGCAAGGTGTGAGGGTGAAGGAGTTGGAGGAGCGTGTTCCCCGCATGCGCGGGGATGAACCTCCAATGTAATCAGCGGCGGGGTGTAATATGGCGTGTTCCCCGCATGCGCGGGGATGAACCGACAGGCAGCCAAAGACCTCCCCCTGGAATTTTGTGTTCCCCGCATGCGCGGGGATGAACCGCACTGCGTCGGCATCGAATCAGCGCTTTGATCGTGTTCCCCGCATGCGCGGGGATGAACCGTAATGCCTACCATTCAGCCCCTTCAAAACAAAGTGTTCCCCGCATGCGCGGGGATGAACCGATATTCTGCGTTAGTCTCTTCCGAGACTAACGGTGTTCCCCGCATGCGCGGGGATGAACCGCCCAGACAGGCCACGGGCGAACACGCCCCGCCGTGTTCCCCGCATGCGCGGGGATGAACCGTTCCTTGACCCGTTAGAGCGGGTGACAATAATGTGTTCCCCGCATGCGCGGGGATGAACCGAGGATCAGTCGGGTCAACTCAAGAGGGACCTGGTGTTCCCCGCATGCGCGGGGATGAACCGTCATCAAACATGTAACCTCCTCATTTTCAACCGTGTTCCCCGCATGCGCGGGGATGAACCGTTGAATGCAAGTCACCGTTGTCGGCAAATGAGGTGTTCCCCGCATGCGCGGGGATGAACCGTGCCCGCACAGTACGCCAAGTCCAGCAGGTAGGTGTTCCCCGCATGCGCGGGGATGAACCGGATGCCCTCGCACAGGAGCAGCAGATCCTCGAGTGTTCCCCGCATGCGCGGGGATGAACCGAACAGTCAACATACTATTTCCTTTTGTTTTGTGTGTTCCCCGCATGCGCGGGGATGAACCGTCTATGAGTTAGAGCTATATCTGATTGATAGTGTGTTCCCCGCATGCGCGGGGATGAACCGTTATGGCTCTAGTTACAACACCCGCAACAGTAGTGTTCCCCGCATGCGCGGGGATGAACCGCGCTAAAAGTATTCTTGACAGTCTCTACTACAGTGTTCCCCGCATGCGCGGGGATGAACCGCGCTAGTCATCAGTGAAGGTGTGATGATTGGTGTGTTCCCCGCATGCGCGGGGATGAACCGCGCTTAGAAAGCCTGCTAGACCCCTTCTCGCAGTGTTCCCCGCATGCGCGGGGATGAACCGAGTGTTGTGTGGATTTTCCTCTTCTTATCACTGTGTTCCCCGCATGCGCGGGGATGAACCGTCGTTTGGACGCTTATAAAAAGGGTTCATAATGTGTTCCCCGCATGCGCGGGGATGAACCGTTAATTGGAATGAAACTTCTCTTCTCTTTTGAGTGTTCCCCGCATGCGCGGGGATGAACCGGGGTTGGTGAGGTCGGTGACTCCAGATAGAGAGTGTTCCCCGCATGCGCGGGGATGAACCGTTCGGCTGTAGGTTTCCTTGTAGTGCTACTGAGTGTTCCCCGCATGCGCGGGGATGAACCGAGGCGGTGCTATTTGAGCTTGCGCACCAGTTGGTGTTCCCCGCATGCGCGGGGATGAACCGCTTGGTCGACGGTAAACTTGTTCTTTGTCTCGGTGTTCCCCGCATGCGCGGGGATGAACCGGCATACCTCACCTCCTCCCACTCGTTGCGCTCGTGTTCCCCGCATGCGCGGGGATGAACCGAGCTATCCAGTCTGCGATCTGGCTTTCGTCAGGTGTTCCCCGCATGCGCGGGGATGAACCGCTTCCTTCCTCTACTCCAAGCGCTTGGACAGGGTGTTCCCCGCATGCGCGGGGATGAACCGCAAAAACAGGGATGAAAATGATCTTGGTTAAGGTGTTCCCCGCATGCGCGGGGATGAACCGGCCCCCGTGGGGGCGGGGGGCTAGAGCGTCTCGTGTTCCCCGCATGCGCGGGGATGAACCGTTGACCCAGTCACCGTTAAATCCATCCACGCGGTGTTCCCCGCATGCGCGGGGATGAACCGTTTTACAAAATAGCGATTGACAAATGGACATGGTGTTCCCCGCATGCGCGGGGATGAACCGAGATCATTTCTTTCACTGCTTTAATCCCACTTGTGTTCCCCGCATGCGCGGGGATGAACCGAAGTTTTCGACGGTTGCGACGGTAAAAGCGTTGTGTTCCCCGCATGCGCGGGGATGAATCGCAAAGCGCGCTGCACCTGATTCTTTTTACCGAGTGTTCCCCGCATGCGCGGGGATGAACCGCTCCTGTATCCATTTTTGAAGCTGTATGACAAGTGTTCCCCGCATGCGCGGGGATGAACCGCTTGTGAGGTCAAGATTCTCTGGCACATCCACGTGTTCCCCGCATGCGCGGGGATGAACCGCGGCTGGTCCTGCTTTTGACTGGATGAAGGATGTGTTCCCCGCATGCGCGGGGATGAACCGCAATTTCACCCTCACTATCTCAGAAGTATTTGGTGTTCCCCGCATGCGCGGGGATGAACCGAAAAAACACCTTGACAACACTGCAACGGTGAGGTGTTCCCCGCATGCGCGGGGATGAACCGCGGACTACGATGACGATTAAAGCACAATGGGAGTGTTCCCCGCATGCGCGGGGATGAACCGCGCTTTGAATAATTGCTTGCTCACAAAATTACGTGTTCCCCGCATGCGCGGGGATGAACCGGCTATGGGTAGCCTCCCAAAAAGTCTACGTGAGTGTTCCCCGCATGCGCGGGGATGAACCAGGGTGGCGCTGCCGCTGACTGTCTCGGTGGCGGTGTTCCCCGCATGCGCGGGGATGAACCTCTTGTACAGTCTACCTTACTAAGAAATACACAGTGTTCCCCGCATGCGCGGGGATGAACCGGTCCAAGGGGAGTTGGTTGTTTAACTAATAACGTGTTCCCCGCATGCGCGGGGATGAACCGGTATCCCATGGCACTTAGTTGAAGCCATATGAGTGTTCCCCGCATGCGCGGGGATGAACCGAAAACGATCTGCGTGAGGATGATCTTATTGAAGTGTTCCCCGCATGCGCGGGGATGAACCGCATGGCTTGTTGAAACCACGGAGTGATAAGAGGTGTTCCCCGCATGCGCGGGGATGAACCGCGTTACGAGATCATCATCATGAGACTCCTCAAGTGTTCCCCGCATGCGCGGGGATGAACCTTGTGTCATTTGATGGCAAGACCAGAAAAGCGCGTGTTCCCCGCATGCGCGGGGATGAACCGAGACAATCCAACCTCTTAAACAGTGTACTGAAGTGTTCCCCGCATGCGCGGGGATGAACCGCTTGCGGGCATTTATTCACCTGTGGATTACAAGTGTTCCCCGCATGCGCGGGGATGAACCGCTTCGAGGTCTGTTCCTCTTGGTCTTCAAATAGTGTTCCCCGCATGCGCGGGGATGAACCAGATGAACTGGTTATCCAACGTCCCTGAACAACGTGTTCCCCGCATGCGCGGGGATGAACCCGGCATCGTGAATCTCGATGTGCGTCAGACCATGTGTTCCCCGCATGCGCGGGGATGAACCGCAGCCTCAGAAACTCACAGGTGTGCTCGGCAAGTGTTCCCCGCATGCGCGGGGATGAACCGTCTTCGGTTACTTGTCCGCGGCCCGCGTCGAGGTGTTCCCCGCATGCGCGGGGATGAACCGCATCACGTCATCTGCGACCTGAGCACGGTTTAGTGTTCCCCGCATGCGCGGGGATGAACCGACCTGCGCCGCAACTCACTTGCATGGGAGCGTGTGTTCCCCGCATGCGCGGGGATGAACCGTTGTCATTTGGTTTTACTGAAAAGGAACAACTGTGTTCCCCGCATGCGCGGGGATGAACCGCGGGTGGTACGGTTGCACCAGAAACGCACTACGTGTTCCCCGCATGCGCGGGGATGAACCGCATCAATCCAGGCTGGACAATGCTCTTCCAGGGTGTTCCCCGCATGCGCGGGGATGAACCGGTGGAGCTGAGCCCGAGATCGAACAAAAAGTAGTGTTCCCCGCATGCGCGGGGATGAACCGTGTTTCCTCGTGCGATAGCGTGTCATCCTGTGGTGTTCCCCGCATGCGCGGGGATGAACCGCGGCCGCTAACCCGAGCGCCACAAGTAGTCCCGTGTTCCCCGCATGCGCGGGGATGAACCGCTTCGGGACCAAAATGCGGATGCTCCTGGAGCGTGTTCCCCGCATGCGCGGGGATGAACCGGCGCTGCTCGTGGCTCTCAACCTCCTGGCTGGGTGTTCCCCGCATGCGCGGGGATGAACCTCGCGCAGCCAATCGCTTGGCGCCGCCTTATGAGTGTTCCCCGCATGCGCGGGGATGAACCGAGCCAACACGAGCGCGATCGTGATGTCTCCATGTGTTCCCCGCATGCGCGGGGATGAACCGCGCCGCCGATGCCGCCAGGCAGTTTAAACAACGTGTTCCCCGCATGCGCGGGGATGAACCGCAACTCGATCAACTTCCATTTGTATGCATCAAGTGTTCCCCGCATGCGCGGGGATGAACCGTTCATGGCTCTGTAAAATCCTGCGTGAGCGTAGTGTTCCCCGCATGCGCGGGGATGAACCGCCAGTGAGTGACGACACTAAAACAGTCAGGGAGTGTTCCCCGCATGCGCGGGGATGAACCGCATCGCATGTGTATCGACACAGGGCGCTTGACGTGTTCCCCGCATGCGCGGGGATGAACCGCGGCAGGCCAAACAACGCCAAAATAATAAATGGTGTTCCCCGCATGCGCGGGGATGAACCGGCAAAAATCATTCAGAACGAAGTGACTGTTGAGTGTTCCCCGCATGCGCGGGGATGAACCGGGGGTAGTTGTTGTTTAACTTACAACAACTACGTGTTCCCCGCATGCGCGGGGATGAACCGGGGCTCTTGCGCCTGCTTAATCACCCTGTGGTGTGTTCCCCGCATGCGCGGGGATGAACCGCTGTTCCTTGAGGTCATCCACCCCAATCGATCGTGTTCCCCGCATGCGCGGGGATGAACCTTCTCCATGGTTGTAGGCGCCCCTTGCTCAATTGTGTTCCCCGCATGCGCGGGGATGAACCAGGGACCAATGCGGACGTGTGCGTACAATTAACAGTGTTCCCCGCATGCGCGGGGATGAACCACTTTCTGCCATCGTTTTTCCGGTTTCGGGGGCGTGTTCCCCGCATGCGCGGGGATGAACCGTGTTGGCCCCGTGGTGCGAAAAGTATCGTGTGGTGTTCCCCGCATGCGCGGGGATGAACCGTCATACGTCTTGCCGCTCTGATCCTTCCGCGTGTGTTCCCCGCATGCGCGGGGATGAACCGCCCATCTTAACTTTACTGGCCCTTCATCCCTGGTGTTCCCCGCATGCGCGGGGATGAACCGCGAATTGCCTGTATCCTACCAGCGCATCGGCGGTGTTCCCCGCATGCGCGGGGATGAACCGTTTATTCTGTTGGCCTTGTTCGTTACGGCCGTGTGTTCCCCGCATGCGCGGGGATGAACCGCTCTTCTTCTTTCCAGACAGCTTCCAGGGGTAGTGTTCCCCGCATGCGCGGGGATGAACCGACGCTTTAAAACAAAACCTGATTGTGTATACCGTGTTCCCCGCATGCGCGGGGATGAACCGCTGTTGTAGGCCGCGCTCACCACCCACGCTTGGTGTTCCCCGCATGCGCGGGGATGAACCGTCCAGCGGGTCTTGTGGAGTAGAAGTTACTGCGTGTTCCCCGCATGCGCGGGGATGAACCGCTCGAGTTCACAATCAGCTTTAATGGGGACCAGTGTTCCCCGCATGCGCGGGGATGAACCGTCATTTGAATACATTGGCCCTGTGGCAGCTATGTGTTCCCCGCATGCGCGGGGATGAACCGTTCTATTTGAGCAATGGTTTCAATGCTCGTCAGTGTTCCCCGCATGCGCGGGGATGAACCGGCCAGGTTCGATTAGGACTGGAGTTCAACCAGGTGTTCCCCGCATGCGTGGGGATGAACCGGCGGATATTAAGGGCACTGCTGAGGCGTTTGAGTGTTCCCCGCATGCGCGGGGATGAACCGGCATCAGGCTATGTGCAGGACGATAGCGTGCAGTGTTCCCCGCATGCGCGGGGATGAACCGCTCACAGCAAGGCGACGAAGATAAGCGCTCACGTGTTCCCCGCATGCGCGGGGATGAACCGGGCCATCGTTATTCACCGTCGTATGCGTCGTCGTGTTCCCCGCATGCGCGGGGATGAACCGTCTAGCTGGACGTCGAAGGGAAGGAAGGGAACGTGTTCCCTGCATGCGCGGGGATGAACCGCGCTCGGCCTGAGCACTGAGGTCGTGGAGGCAGTGTTCCCCGCATGCGCGGGGATGAACCGGGGGCGTTATCGGCCTAAAATCAAATCGACAACTGTTCCCCGCATGCGCGGGGATGAACCGATAGGAAACACAAAAGAGTAAGTCTCGGTGTCGTGTTCCCCGCATGCGCGGGGATGAACCGCTTCGATTTGATCGCCAGTTTGTTCGGTCAGAGTGTTCCCCGCATGTGCGGGGATGAACCGTATATAAGCGCATCATGTTGTGTGCTGAACTGGTGTTCCCCGCATGAGCGGGGATGAACCGCGTGGGCACAGGATTTGGGGACCGTGGAACACGTGTTCCCCGCATGAGCGGGGATGAACCGCAGGACGATCTCGCCGAGGATTTTGAGTCTCTGTGTTCCCCGCATGCGCGGGGATGAACCGTTGCAAAGGCACGCACAGCGGACCCGAAGGCAGTGTTCCCCGCATGCGCGGGGATGAACCGCGTTGGCAATCTGGAACAAATTTGGGGACATGGTGTTCCCCGCATGCGCGGGGATGAACCGGACCGAGTCCATGTTCATGTTGTTGGGGAGGAGTGTTCCCCGCATGTGCGGGGATGAGGTGTCGTTAGTATTATGGTGATCTTGGTAAATGTGGGGATGGAAAGTAGTAGAAGAGCCTCAACATACGAGTATGTTGAGGCTCTTTTGATTTGAAGTCTTGAATGTTGTGGGGTGTCAAGACATTTTTCGGATGAGCATGAGGCCATTGCCGTAGGCTTTGGTTCTGCCAAGTCCATGTTGGAGTGAGGTTAAAAACTTCTCAGGATCGGTGACGGTGAGAACGCCATCAAAATCAATGGTGTGGAAGTTAACTTCCTGTTTTGAGTTGAGGTGTTTTCTGAAACGGTGTCCCTGGTATCCATCGGCAATGGTTTGCTGTTCGTGGACAGTGAACCCATTTCTAATACCCTGATTTTTCAACCAGTTTATACCAGCCTGCTGGACCAGAACCGATTGTGGTGGAATCGGTTTTGACTCCTCCTTGAGCATGTGTTTCTGGTGCATGACAACATCATGTCTCTTGCCTCGTTTCCCCTTGCTTGCCGTCACGGCAATGGTGGCATTTGCGCGTAATTTAAACGCAAGTGTGGTGCCTGATTGCAATGCAGGTGCGTAGGGTTTGCTGGCTACTTTGAGGTAACCGCCCCAGTCAGAGGGTTTTTCGGATGAAAGCGTCCATAACACCATGTCATCACGTGTGTGTTCTTCACGAAAGATGAAGTTTCGTGTTTTGTTGGCGTCTCCTCCAAAGGCTTGCCAGGCGAGGATGTGGCCTGGATGGCCATGCTTGAAGAGGCGAGCGAGCTCTTCCAGTGGAACCTTCTGTTTGTTGAGTTGGATTTTGCTCAGATAGGTCATGATTTTTCTCCTCCTTGTGAGGTCCATCGTGCGCTGGACTCATGTCTATCCTGAAATGTCCAGTGTTTACGGCTCAATACGTCATCTCGGCGGGTGGCGTGGAACTCTGCATCAAGTCCAATGTGTGACCTGGGTGCTGTGGTGTCCCAGTAGAGACGAGGCTCCTTGGATGGGAATGCCAACGGCATTGTAAAGTCATTTTTTTCAATGGCTTGCTTTAGATCTTGAGCCTCAATACAGCGCGCGTCTGGTGGTGTGAGCAATGGGCAACTTTTGCGCCCAAGGCTCAGCGTCCACTTTGGTGCATTGAGCGCGCTGGCGATGGTTGCCAACGTAAACGTAGGGTTGTCCGAGGTGTGCCAGACCGCGACGGTCATGCTCTGGTCGCAAAAATATGTGCGTCGAGAGAGGATCGTGGCGATCGATTTGTAGTTCAGCTCTTCTGTACGATTGGCAAGCTCGCGACCCTTGTTGCCATCAGGCGTCTGGGTCGTGTGGAAATCTTCCAGTGGGACACCTGTATGGTGCATCAATGTCGCAATATACAGGTCCCTGGAGAGGCTCTGATGACGTGCATCATCACCTCGTTCAATGCCAAGTGCAGCGCCAATCAACCCCAGCAAGGCTGAGCGTGTGGGGTGATTGTCACTGGTACGAAGTTCACCTGCTACCACCTCACCCCAACTTGCCAGTACGCCCTGGAGTTGAAATAAAAGGTAGTTACGCATTGAATCCCTCCTGAATGAACTTCACGATGTCATCCATGCTGCCTTCTCCACTCAAGACGTTGAGAGACTGGCTGCCACTTGCCCACTGTCCGTAAGCGCGATCCATTTTGTCTCGCATCTCCAACAAGGTGTTGACGCTCTTGTCAAGCTGGCCATTTTCCTGGTTGCCGTTCAAGAAGGCCATGGAAAGTTGACGAGGTGTCTTCTGTCCACGCTCTGCCAGCATGTAGTGTGCGTAGGCGTGCGCTGCAAATGAGTTTTGCTTGCCCGATGGTGCGACCTGTGCACAGGATTTGGCGAGTGCGATGATGGTTTGTGCAGCCAACTCCTTGTCACCACTGAGGTTTTCAATAAGCTGATCCTGGTTGATGTTCACATAAAGATAGAACACACCAGAGGCGAAGTTGGCCTCACCAATGTGGCCAGCGCCTCCATCTTCGGTGTTCAAATCATCCACCGCAGAGAAGTAGTCATCTTCCACATCAACCTCATGAATGGTGATGGCATGCGCGACTTGAACGGCAGCGTCCACGTTGAACTTGGGGTTGTCTGCGAGCATGCGTCCAAACATGGCGATGTCAGCAGCCTTGCTTTCACTTTGCAGAAGTTGTTTGTTCCAGTTTTTATCCCAGTCCTCTGCGTTGACCATCTCATTTTGAATCAACTCACGAATGGCAGCGCGCTCGGTTGGGCTGACATGGACAAGCTGCTCTGTTTCAAGCTCTGTCATGTCATTGTCTTTCTTTGCTTTCTTGGTCTTTGCAAAAGTCTTTGCGATTTCCTGGCTAAACTTTTTGGCGGTCTCCTCCGAGATACCAGCTTCGATCATCTCCTTGTAGACCTCGACGCCAAGCTTCTTGGTGCGTTGTCCCATGAACTCTGAGCGCATGTCGTCGAACATGGGGCCAGTGCGCCAGGCGCGTTTGAGTGCTTGCGAAGAGACACGCAGACGCTGCTTTCCTCCAAAGATTGCGGTCTTGGGGCGGCCAAGATCATCGCGGTTGAGGTTTGCTGGAGGATAAGAGATAAGAAGGTGAAGTTGCAAAAATGTAGACATGTAAATCTCCTTTTTTTATAGTGTGTTATACGTTTTGTTTACGAAAGAACTGTGCAGTCATAATAGGTTTCAGCCCATTGTTGTCGTATGCGTGCATCCCAGTGCAAGACATCATAAATGAGCTTTTTGACAGGGAGTTTCTTGCCTGTCAGCGGGATGGTTCGGCGCAGCTGCGTTGTCAGCGCATCATGGGACTCACAACGAAGAAGCTTCAAGAACCTCAACTCACTTACAGCAGGGCGCTCGCTCTCGGAGATACGTCCCATCGCATGACCCACGCTGCGTGATTCGCGGTCATCATGGCGAATATGCGGGCAAATCATGGCGAGGCTGATGAGTTGCTCGGTTTGCTTGCTTCGATCGACGTCAATATCTTCCTGCAAAAGCAGCAATCTGAGGTTGTGATAAGCCGGCAACAGCAGGACCTGCTCCTTTGTCGTTGCTCGCCTCAGTTCGGCAGCATCCTTGCGTCGAACAGGATAGGTATCTCCTGCAAGTTGTGTCTCCTCATGAAGACGCGTCCACCAGAGGTAGACAATATCCTCAAAGGATTTTCGTGATGTGGATTCAGAGGTGTCAGACATAAATCATAATCCTTGTTCTGATGTGATGGTGAATAAAATAGTGCATGTTAAACAGTGGTGTATTTCCCCCAGGATTTACCTCTGGGGTTGCTTTGGCGTTGTAATTCCTTGCGTGCAAAGGTCGCGGCACGCACATCCTGAGCGTGTGCAAGATCACTTGGGGCCAGCGCGTCGAAGTAGCTGGTGATGATGTCTCGTAGATATGTTCTCCAGGTGAGATAGATCTCCAGAATAGTCTCCTGAGAGGGGTCTTCATCTGCATCAAGGAGCGCCTTTAATGTGCTCAGTGTGTCGTAGTATCTGCTCTCAGTATCATCCCAGAGTGCTTGCATGGGGCCTTGCACGATTGAGGAGCTTCTATCAGGGACATTATCCCCCTTGAGATCCCAGGTGGCGTTCCCCTTGGCGTCTTTTCCAGTGACCTTTCCACCGAGTAGTTTGCGTGCCGAGTGATAGAAGATATCTTCATAGCGTGCGGCTGTATCGATGAGACTCTGGGCGTGATTGATAAAGAGTTCGTGGGCCTCTTTATCATCAAAGATCCAGATGGGGACCTTGCCTTGATTCCACTGGAGGGTTTTTGCATTGTCCATTTCGTAGCCAAAGACAAACATCTGAAATGGTTTTCTTTCTCCGTGAGATAGCTCACTTTGTCGGAGATAAAAGTGGCCCACATTGGCTGCAATGACCTCACCCTTGGCCTCTTCTTCATTGTGCTTTGACTGCCTACAACTTAGCGATGGCCAGTTGGAGTATCGCAGACTGCGTGATGAGCCTTTCTGTGAGATAAACTCAAGTTGTTTTGACTTGGTTTGGTAGCGATAGGGCGTAAGTGGATGTTTCCATCGGCCAATATAATTGGTGCCATAGTTGCTCTTTTCAAACGTTTGGTAACGTGCCAAATGCGTTGTGTAGAGGCCACACTGTCCAAGGTCTGTGTATGGGTTTTCTTGTAGTTTGATGAGCCAGGGCATGGACCAGTAAACCTGAAGCAAGTGCACGTCTTCCGGGCGAGTGTCCACACCTCCTTTTTTGGCGTTGCTTTGGCGAGTGGGGCCACACCATGGGAAGATTGCAGCATCGACACCGGATGCTTTGCCGCCAACTTCCTCGGCAAGGAGCACATTGTTCCAGAGCGTATCCCAGAGTGTGTCGCCCAGTACGAGTGTCGTGAGAGGACCGCCCCCACGCACGGATGTGCGGTATCCTGGACCTCCGCCATAAGCGTTGGTTTGCATGGAGAACAGTGAGAGCGCTGCTGCTGCCGGGCTCATGGGTTCTTCTGTGCGCTTGATAAAGAAGTCTGAGTTTTTCTTGCGTGTATTGTCTCCTGGCGAGTTGATCCAGAGGTCTGTAATGGGGCAGACCGAGCCACCGATGTCTTCCATGGGCTGCATGAATCGAGGACCATCACCATTGAGGTTGAACGCGCCAATGATCGTTTCAAATGCAGCATGAAGGGTTGCAGGTGAAGGAGGGGTTTCATGCAAGTCATGCCATTGATCTCCATCCTCGGGTGCGATTGTGGTTTGCAGGAGTGCAATCAAGAATTGCAGCGCAGCCGCGTCCAGATCTGGTCTTGGCGTGCGGATAGTGATGATGGGGTCGTCCTCAAGTTGAGATGTGATCTCATGAGGTGCGATGAACTCCTCCTTGCCGCTTTTGCGTTGGACGGGAAGCCATTGCTCACGCAATAGATTGTATGGTTTTTGTGTGTGTTCAGGCACGTATCTCTCCGTATGTTAAACGTTTTCAGCTATTTCAAGGCCATAGGTTTCGCTGTAGTGGAGTGTGGTGGTTTCCTTGTGTGGATTCAGGACCTGTCCGACCCAAAGGTCTGGTGTGGTGGGATGGGGTTCAAGAATGACGCACAGTGTGTAGCGACATTTGTCGCTCATGTTGTTGTTTTTCAAGCGAGTGAGCGCCTTTTTGTGCGCGCTGTTGATGTCTTCTTCTGCGGCATATTTTGTCAGGATACGCACATCGCTACGTGGCCATGGATGAGGTTGTTTTCTGCTTGCCCAGGGCTCAAGGCCAGTGGATGTCTTCTTGAGGAGACGCAAGGTTGAGCTGGGCTCGCCCAGGCGAGTGGGGGTTTGCGTTTCTGGCAACCAGACCTTGAAGGTGTCAGGTTTGACACCGTATCCATCTTCAAGTTTGAGGCTGTTGCGCAGGGCCTGACCGTACTCAACATCTTCTTCAATGATTGCCTCATAGCTTGTGTTTTCGAGACCTTCGGGAATGTCGCCATCTTCTGCAAAGACCTCCTCGACGAGGTTTCTACTCTCTGTGGGGAGCTCAATGACGCGGCCATGTTGATGGTCATCAGACAGGAGGCAGCGCATGGTTCTCCAGAGCTGGTCATGGCGAGGGTAGACGTAGGCCGCTCTGGAGAAGAGGTCTGCGTACCAGTTTTCTTGTGGCTCATCGCTCCAGGTGGGGGCAAGCACATGAAAGATGCGTTCACCGCGTAGATCGGCGTTAAGATCCTGTTGTGATTCGAGCAAGTTACCGTGAATGTCGCGTGCATGTCTGCGGTAGCGTCCCAGGCGTTGAATCAACAGATCCATGGTGGTCAGGTCAGAGACCATCTCATCAAAGTCGACATCCAGGGACTGTTCAATGACCTGTGTGGAGATGACAAGTTTGCCTTTGCGATCTGACGCCGTGCTGTGTTTCCCGAACAGGTTAAGTACCTGTTCTTCCACACGAAGTCTGTCCTCCATGGTCATGCGAGCATGGAAGAGTAGTACGTCATCGGTGTTGATATCAGGATCGTTTTTGAGTTCTCGTGCCATGGCGACTGCGTCGGCGACTGTGTTACGAATCCAGCATACACATCTGCCTTCACGAAGTTGTGCTTTGATCCAGCCCAGCGTGTCTTCATCGGAGTGGAAGAATGCACAGCGTGTTTGCCGAGGTTGAGATGACAGCTTGACAGGGTAGTTGTCTGTATGTGTGGGCGTAATGTGGGAGAGTAAGGGGTAGTCTGTGGGTGGGTTTTGGTGTTCTAAGGTGTTGTTTGTAAGGGGTTTTTGTGATGTGTATAGCGCTCCTTCTTGGAAGGCTTCTGTGAGTTTTTGGCGTGTGGTTGATGGGAGTGTGGCAGAGAGCAAAATGGCGCTACCACCCTGTGCGGCGTGGTGTTTAAGCAGGTTGCACACCAGCGTGTTTGTGTAGGCATCGTAGGCATGAACCTCATCGATGATGAGGATTTTTTGACCCAATGCAAAGAGCCTTAATGATTGATGTTTTGAGGGAAGTACAGCGAGGAGTGCTTGATCCACGGTGCCCACACCGACATCCGCAAAGAGAGCGAGGTGGCGATGGTGTGCAAAGAACTCTGCGCATACTGCTTCAGCGGTGGAGTCTGGTGTGGATGCACCTTGTGATGTGTAAGTGGTGTGACCTGGCGAGGTTTTGGCACGCATGGCCTCCTCAAAGAGATTAAGTGCTTTTTGATATGTGGATGAGAGGAGGCGTTGGCCGTGAGCAAGGATAAGTGATGGTGTTTCTTCCGGGGCAAAGAAGTTCTGATAGGTTGTGGCAAGGCGCTCGTACATGGCGTTTGATGTGGCCATGGTGGGGAGCGCGATATAGATGCCCTGTCCAAGTTCTGCTTCCTGGAGTTTCTTGGCGAGCATGAGGGCGGCTTCTGTTTTGCCGCTACCTGTTTCATCTTCAAGGATGAAGAGTTGAGGCACATCTGGCGTGATGTGTGTGGCGATGGCTTGCTGTTGTAGGGGGCGGGGGGTGTACGATGCAAGATGAGGAAAGAGGTCTTCAAACGCGGTATGTGCGGCGTGTTTTGGCGTGACAAGGGTGCGTTTTTCTACTGATTTTTTCGCCGTGGGCAGGGCATGGTTGTGCCAGTAATCTTCAATCGAATGAATGTGTTTGTGGAAGGTGAACGCGCTGGAGTCTGAGCCTGTCCAGTCGCACAGGACGTAGAGTCCTGCGAGGGTCCAGGAGATGGCCTTGATATGTTGTAGGACGAGGGTGCTTTCTTGAGGGGAAGTAAAGTGGAAGAGTTCTGTATGCGAAGGTTGTTGAGATGGTGGGTACAGCAGTGCGATCATGTCATGCCAGAAGGAGAGGACATCACGTTTGGTTTGCTTGTTCCTGAAGTAAGGGGCTTGATCTACCGAGTTAAGTACATCAACAGGTTTGCCATGGTGACCAAAGATGCCGTGGAGCAGGGCGGCAAACCAGGGTGAGCGCTTGCGGTGGGATGATGGCAGGCTGTTGATAAATGCAAAGAGTTCGGGGGAGTTTTCATACGCGTTGGCAAGGACTTTATCCCAGGCCACAAAACCCATGGCATCATGGCGGACATTGTATGGTTTTGAGCTTTTCTTGCCTTGCAGCAGTTCAAAGAGTTCAGGGACAAGGTTTTGAAAGGACTCCTCAAACTTTCCAATGTCGTGGAGTGCAATAAGGAAGACCAGGAGTCGTTTGAGCGCCTGCGGTGTGCTGTTGACTCTGGGGGCAAGCCGTTCAAGGATGTGAGGGTTTTTATCAAGAAAAACTTGAGCCATTGCAGCGACATCCATGCAGTGGCACACCAGCAAGTGGTAGCTCTCTAATGGCGTTTTTCGATCGGCTTTCCCCCAATACTTTTGCCAGTATGGTGGTGCCGCGAGTGTGTCTTCTGTAGACATTGTGACCTCTGGGTATATTTATTGATTAATTTTCTAAATGATATTGTTCAGGAGCACAAGCCCCATTTTGTTGCTTCATGGTGTAGAGTCTTGTTGGGGGGGTGTTCTGACATTTTTTCGAAAATAAATTTAAATTATTTGTTTTATTTAAGCTTAAGTGTTTGATTTTTATTGTGTTTATGGGGTGTGTTTTTATGGTGGTATGGGTGGATGCCTAAAAACTGTCAGTTTTTATGGTGGAGGGGGCTCTTTACTCGTGAGGCCTGCATATATGTGTGGGTTTATTAACGGATGTAATTGATATCACAAGAGTAAAGAGAGGTTAAAAATGGCAGAGCAAGAGCTTGAAAAGCTCAACCCAATTCCTATCAAGCACAGGTTTTCGGTGTTGTTTTTGGAGAAGGGCCATCTCAACATGGAGGATGGTTCTTTTTTATGGATTGATCACGAGGGTGTCAGGGTACACATCCCCATTGGAAGCGTGGCGTGCATTATGCTGGAGCCAGGTACGCGCATCTCCCATGCTGCGGTTGATCTGGCCGCGACGACAGGAACTCTGATTATCTGGGTGGGAGAGCAGGGCGTGCGCGTGTACTCTGCAGGCCAGCCTGGAGGTGCACGTTCAGACAAGCTTCTTTATCAGGCCAAGCTTGCGTTGGACGATTCCTTGCGTTTGAAAGTGGTCAAGGCCATGTTTGCGTATCGCTTTGGATCTGCACCATCAAAGCGAAGTGTCAAGCAGCTGCGTGGCATGGAGGGAGTGCGTGTGCGAAAGTTATACAAGACCATTGCACAGCAATATGGTTTGAGATGGGAAGGGCGAAAGTACGACCCCAAAAAGTGGAAAGATGGGACTCTGATCAATCGCTGCATCAGTGTGGCTACATCATGTCTGTACGGTGTGACTGAAGCCGCTGTTTTGGCAGCAGGTTATGCTCCTGCAATTGGATTTCTTCATACAGGTAAGCCGCGTTCTTTTGTGTATGACATTGCCGACCTGTTCAAGTTTGAGACGGTGGTTCCCGTGGCGTTTAGATGTGCGGCGATCATCAAGAGAGGTGGTTTACCCGCAGGTGTCTCCAGTGAACAGCTGGTGCGTTATGGCTGTCGTGACGTGTTTCGACAGGAACGCATCCTCGCCAAAATTATCCCCACCATTGAAGATATTCTTGCTGCTGGTGACATTGAACCACCAGGACCATTTGAAGATCAAATCCTTCCCGCAATTCCAAATCCGGAGGTGTCAGGTGATGACGGTCATCGTAACTGAAAATGTACCCGCTCGTTTAAATGGACGCATTGCGGTGTGGTTGCTCGAAATTCGTGCAGGCGTTTTTGTGGGCAATATCTCCAAAAAACTCAGAGACCAGCTGTGGCAAACGATCTGTCAACAGGTTGAAAATCATCATGGTAACGTTGCCATGGCCTGGGCCTCTTCATCCAACGAGGTTGGTTTTGAGTTCGACACTATCGGTGAAAACAGGCGTATTCCTCGCCGCATGGATGGCGTTACACTCATTTCATTTTTACCTCAAAAGAAGTGATTTTTTAGGTCTTAAAATAATAGGTTTTAAAGTTGTATGATTTGTCGGTAGAAAAAAACGGCTTGAAAAAAGTCAGCAAAACAGGCTAGTTATCAACTACAGTGTTCCCCGCATGCGCGGGGATGAACCGATCTCGCTGCTGTTGGCTGCGACCTCGAAACCGTGTTCCCCGCATGCGCGGGGATGAACCGGGACGTGCTATTTGCGTACGTGACCCCCGAAGGTGTTCCCCGCATGCGCGGGGATGAACCGACTACAAGACATCAAAGATAAGCGACGCGCGTGTGTTCCCCGCATGCGCGGGGATGAACCGCTCGTCTGACTCCCATCAATCTGAGTGTTGTAGTGTTCCCCGCATGCGCGGGGATGAACCGCCATTGAGATTAATCATTGATCCATGAGGTTGGTGTTCCCCGCATGCGCGGGGATGAACCGTCCGGGCGACTGGAGACTATCAGAGAATACACGTGTTCCCCGCATGCGCGGGGATGAACCGGGGCGAGGCGCAGCCGAAACAGCCTCCTCAATGTGTTCCCCGCATGCGCGGGGATGAACCGCGTACTTTCAGCGCAGATAGCGTTGTTTCTATGTGTTCCCCGCATGCGCGGGGATGAACCGGTAGACGTGTAGAAAACCCCCGAGGTGTCTACGTGTTCCCCGCATGCGCGGGGATGAACCGACGAAGAACTGGCGAGTGTCAGAGATCGCACTGTGTTCCCCGCATGCGCGGGGATGAACCTTCACTCTCCCGTATGGGATGGCCTTTGCAAACGTGTTCCCCGCATGCGCGGGGATGAACCGTACAGAAAAGGGAGCAAGGATGTTGACTATGGGTGTTCCCCGCATGCGCGGGGATGAACCGCCACGCTTGATGTGCTCTGCCGCAACGTGTTCGTGTTCCCCGCATGCGCGGGGATGAACCGTCATCATTAGGAAGGTCTTGCCACACCTCACCGTGTTCCCCGCATGCGCGGGGATGAACCGAGGCTGTGGGCGTAAACAACAGGGGCGAGTTTGTGTTCCCCGCATGCGCGGGGATGAACCGGATCTCGTTTGCGTCACGCTCAAGTTTTGGCAGTGTTCCCCGCATGCGCGGGGATGAACCGATCGCGCCCCTCGTGTGTGCGCGCGTCTACCGGTGTTCCCCGCATGCGCGGGGATGAACCGCGTTTGCGCCGAATTACATCCCAAAGGGGCCGGTGTTCCCCGCATGCGCGGGGATGAACCGGCGCTCCTGCTCCTCTCGCCACGAGTCAAGCAGTGTTCCCCGCATGCGCGGGGATGAACCGATCAACCTTGAACCCGGCGTAGGGATTCATTAGTGTTCCCCGCATGCGCGG
>CATLTV010000042.1 GCA_950059285.1 uncultured Pseudomonadota bacterium
GCCCGCATCGTGAGCTTCCTTCAGAAGCTCACGATGCGCTGGCATCTCGGTGTCCTGGCCAATCACAAAGAGTGTGGCAGGAATATCGTGCTCGGCGAAGAGGTCTAACAAACGTCGCACGCCAACAGAGTACGTGCCATCACACTCGCTGCGACCACGGTCGGGTAGACCATGAATCGCCCTGTAATGGTGTGATGTATCAAGATCAACTGTGATAGAAGCTACTGGTTTGCTCAAACCCAACACCTTAAAATAAAGCTAATATTCGATAAATAACAATCACTTGCATTATCTATCGATCACGCGAATCACCCACACAAGACGACCAAGGTTCTTGAGCACATTGGGCACGCGACGCACAAGGTTAATGGAAGGAGGACGCTTCTCAATCACTTCCACAGGAATCTCGGTCATGCGGAATCGCATGCGCTCTGCGCGAATGACAAACTCGCTGGCAAAGAGATCCTTATCCACAAGACAACGGTTCACAACCTCAAGAAGACGATCCTTCTTGAACGCCTTGAGGCCATGTGTATCCGTACCACGGAAATCGAGGAACACTCTGAACAGGAAGTTCAACACAAAGGTCGCAAACTTCCTGAAGGGAGGGCGCTTGTCATAGGACTTGTTCAACGCCTTTGAACCCACCACGAGGTCATACCCCTCACCATCAAGCTTCTGAAGCGCGCGACGGTAAAAGTCAGTGTCACACAGGTCAATCTCATCGCAGATCACGATACGACCACGTGCAGCCAGGATGCCACGGCGCATCGCAAGACCGTAGTTTGGCTCGGAGGAGTGCAAGAGACGAAGCTCGGGGTGTGTCTCCTTGAGCTTACGTGCAACCTCAACAGTGGAATCTGTTGAACCGTTCTCACTCAAAATAAGCTCGTAAGAGTAATTAAACTCTTCATCGTTCTTGAGCTTTTCTGTCAGGTCTGCCACAGACGCCGAGAGAATACCTTCCTCATTGTAAATAGGAATCACAATGGAGATATCCACGCTCTCCTCTTCTGAAGCCTTCTTTGCTTCCTTGTTTTCCACGGACTTTTTTGCCTTGCTACTCATGATCTTCTCACACAGAAGGGTGAATCTTTATATCAAAACGGAACGCTGTATAACAAAGTGTCTCACAAAAGTCAGGTGATTTAAGACGATTCCTCAAAACATCAACCTAACACATTGATTAAACTCAATTATTCAGTCCTGTTTCATACGCTTAAACCAACGCACCAACGCAACGATCAACACCACGTTCAGCAACGCCACGCACACAGTAGTCCCCACGAGCACCATCTTGTTGGTACTACCATCTGCCTGGCCCAGAAAAAACAGCGGCACCGCAGCGGGCAATATCAACAGGATTACAGCGGGGATGAGCGCGCTCTTATTTAACCCTGAACCATTATTTTGATCGTTTGACGATTGATTATCCATCATGTTCTCCTTGAAGCGATGGCACCTTGTCCCCATAATTCAACAGGGAGTAAATGATCGCTGCCAACTACAACAAATCTCAACGAAATTGCAAGAGAAGACCGAGATTCACACCAGAGAGCGCACAAAGCACGCGCTCACTTCAACGCAGCACACACCACAGCACAAGGAAGTCACCATGGCATGGGGCCGTAAAGGAAAAGACAGTAAAGCAGCAGAAAAAGCACGCAAGGCATCCGTCAATGATGTCGAAGCTCGCGCCATGATGCTACTCGCCATGCGCGACCATGGCACCGAAGAGCTGCGCAAAAAACTGCTCGATAAATACTTCCCCAAGGAACACGTCGAGACCGTCATCGAACGTTTCAAGAGCTACAACTATCTTGATGACGAACGTGTCGCAGAACGTTACGTGGAGTACCTCGCCCGACAATGTTGGGGTCCCTCACAAATTCGCATGAAAATGATCAAGCGCGCCTACACCAGCAAACAAATCGACATCGCCATGGATGAAGCCATTGAAGATGACTCCATATGGGTTGAATACGCACGCGACAGGTTACGATCAAAGTTCCGCAAGGAACCTGACACGCTTGATCAAGAAGAGCGCCAAAAAGCCTGGAGACACCTTGCCTACCGAGGCTATCAGGGAAATATCATCAGTGCGTCCATGGACAAGCAGGATGACTGAGCGCTGCACGTACATAAATTTCAAACATGAAAGAGTTCTGTTACGATGATTGTTACAGAGTGTGAACCTCTCGTGTGAGATTATATCTCGCACGCTACACCTTATAATACTGGAATACTTAAAACAGGAGCCAACACAATGCTCAACACAATCCTGGAAGAGTCTGCTCAATCCTTCTGGAGCACCTTGGGCAAGGACCTGGTAAAAAAGGCCGCTGCCACTGTGGTCACAGAAGTTGTCCGCTCACGTATTGATTTGTGGAAACAAATGAAGCTCAAACGCATGCGACGCGAACTTGACGTGGTCTGGAGAGAAGAGGACCGAATTTACAAGGAGCGTCTGGCCGAGAACAAAAAAGAGAAAGAAAAAGAAGAGGAGTTAAAACCTCGTCCACCTACACCAGAAGGGCACCACAACAGCGTCAAGCCCAAGGACGACCCCACAAAAGAACAAGAAGACACTGTCGTCGATGACACAACCCCGCCCGAGCCCGAGAAAGATACTCGCCCAGGCGAGGACACCGATGGCACGTTGGATAGCAGCTGCTACCCATAAGGGTTTTGTGCGTCGTAACGTGCCTGTAGAGTCTTCACCAGAGCATGTGCACCAAGCTCCTTGTAACATTGAATGAGCCACTTGAGCCCCTGAGTATGATGAGGATCAAGAGCTACCAACTCGGTCACAAGAGGCATACACGACGAGCGCAAACAGGATTGATCCTCCTTGAGCTTTGCAGAAATCAGCGCCCTTAACTGAGCAACTCTTGGCCCAACCTGTTGGCCAGGGGAGGGCGTATCCGTCGACCGCACATCGTCATGGCTATCGCTTTTATCCAGAGCAACCTCGTGTTGAGGTTGCTCTCTTTTTTTTGGTTCGGCACGCACAACAGGCTGCTGTGGTTGCTCCTCATTTGATTTTGACTTCAGCTTGTAGGACCTCGCCAATTTACGCTGAAGAGGACTCATCGCCTCCGCCTGACTTGGTGGGCGATAGGGTTGAGGAGGAGGGGGCGCAACCTTTTTCTTCCGCGCAGGCTTTGACTGGGCAAGCGGAAGGGTCTGCTGTGGTTCATCAGACACAAGACCTGCCGAGAATCCAGGACCACCCTGAGCAAAGATTTCAATCAACGCCGCGAGGGAAACCACATCCAACAGGTTGTGGTCACGAATCTCATCAAGCATCGTAAGATCTTGCTTCATCAAAAAGTGTTGCCAACGCCGTGGGACTTCGCTCCCTGGCAAATCATGCTCACGTGTAAAGCCGAGCAAGGTCTGCTCCATCGTGGCGAGGTTCAATTTATGGTTCTGTTTGGGCAACATACGTCGCGATGTATGCACAAGGTCTGCATGCTTCTGGCGTGTAATACCTACAGGGTCCAGACCAAATTGAGTACACCTGCTCTTCACCCTTGGGACATCAAAGCTCTTTCCATTGTACGTACACAGCACCTCAAACGCACATAAATCAGCAAGCATGGCCCGAAGCATGTTCGCTTCAGCACGCGGATGAAAGATGAAGTAATGTTTCACGTGAAACATATCGGCAGGATGATGATCCAACCAGTACCCGAGTGCCGCACAGATAATAGGATCTGTATTGCGTAGACCTGATGTCTCAATATCAAAGAACGCAATCTTGTGACGCTCAACTTGACGGTCAAGCCCCACAATACGCTCGGGCGTCTTCCATGGAAGCGCCGAATCAAAAGGAGCAAGCCCATGAATGGAATGATCGGTGGATGGCACAAAAGGGTGCGTCGTGATGATGAAATCATCCTCGGGATTTTCAGCTCGTGTAAACGCATTTGGCTGCTGTGGTGGGGCAGGGCGCTCCACGGAAGAATCCGTAAACACGCGGCTCTCATCACTCTCGTGTGAGGTGTCCTGCCTTGTACGGTGCAGACGCTTGAGCTTACTCTTTATCTTTGATGCCTGATGCCGCTTGCCAGAACCTTCCTCGCTCATGCATCCTCCATGAGCTCTTCAATCGTCAAACTGCATCCACGAAGCTCACTGTCTGGCGCTCTTCCATGTAAAACCAGTCGGCCATCATCATCGATGTGACCACGGTCTGAAGTTTGAATCATCATGGAACTCTCGGTATTGGCGAGGTCAAACCAGCGCACAAGTCCTACAGTATTAGCCTTGATCAAAGGCTGTAATGAAATGGGGTCCACCACCTGCAAGCGCACCCATGGAGCAA
Organism: uncultured Pseudomonadota bacterium; assembly: GCA_950059285.1. Lineage (GTDB taxonomy): Bacteria > Myxococcota_A > Bradymonadia > Bradymonadales > Bradymonadaceae > CATLTV01. Next base: position 4,331 of record CATLTV010000042.1, read on the forward strand.
CTTCATAATGAGCTTCTGTTGGAACCTCAACTATGCCACGCACGCTTTGATCATAGAGGTGCGAGGAATATGCCTGCGATGATAACTCGGTCATGCTATACTCACTGATGCAATGCGAGGAGGGGATTCCAAGGCGTCGTGTAAATAACGCGTAAAGCTCCTGACGTGAAACCTCTCGCGAACGCCCCTTGAATCCACCCGTCTCCATGAGCCTTGAGCCCTCAGGAAGAGACCAACATCGCTCGGGAGCAGAATCAAACAATTGCATCAACGCAAACGCTGTGGAGAGAATCATCACTGGCTGCTGTGTGTTCTCCGCTTGATCAAGCATTTCATAGAGTGCCTCAAGATCGTACTTCAGCTCACCCTGCTTACTTTTGATCAAGAACCTCGAATCAGGTGTACCCAGTGCAGGCACCAGCTCGGAGAGCATAAAAGAAAGACTGCTCTCGGGGAGGTCCTGCGTGGATGGCGCAAGAATAATCATACGAATACGCTCCATGTCGGGGAGAGCGTAACGTTTGAACGTCTTTTGCAGTGACGCTTTATAAGGAGCAAGCGAAGCAAAATGATGCTGACCTCGCGCACCTTGTGTTGTCCCACTTGTCAGAAATGTACGCACAGTCTCCTGCTCACTGGCGCAGCTCATGCGTGTGTATTTAAATGCATCGGTAGGAATGGCAGGAATTTGCTCCCACGAGGTCAACGTCTCGGGGGTGATGTGACGTCGATCACACAAACCGCGCAGAGCTTCGTTGCCGTGATATTGGCGAGCAAAGAGGGGTAGGGCGAAACGATTGAGCATCTCGTCTGACCAGGGAGTGACCACAGGGGTCAGAGGGTCAAAGCGGTTGAACTCATCACAAAGAGATGCGAGCAAGGTCGCATCAGCATCAGACAAAAGAGAGGTCATGATCAGCAGCTCGAATGAGGGAAATTTAAACCATGGCGTGCGCAAAAACACGGTCAAGCAGGTCACTTGACGTCCATCATGGAGTCACTCATAGCTTGCATGATCTGATGATGCAAGAGCAGGTGTATCAGGGGGTTAATTGAGCTCAACAGAAGGGTCAAAGCCCACATTAAACTCGACGGTAAACGCTCTGTCGTAGCGAGGCAACCGCACGCGATGCAAACTTTTTGTCAAACAATTCAAAAGCTTGGCACCCTTCACCGATGAGGATGCTGTATCCACATGAGCGATCAGACTTCGATCCGCGTGCGGCTCCACATCAAGCTCAAAGAAGATGTGCATGTTCTCCTTTGTGGTGGAGGAGAAGCAGTTACGATAATCGCTTGAACGCGACTGAAGCAAACGCTGCACCTCACGCTCTTCCCAGGACAACGGATCAACCTCCTTGTAAGAGATTGAGTAAGGCGTCTTATTTGTTTGCGCAGAAGCACCCACCATCGCAGAAGAACGTGTAGTCGCAGATGCCTGTGGTGTAAGCGAAGACATCGGCTCCACAGAGCGCGTCACCATGACGCTCCAGACAAGGGAACACAGGAGCAGGGAACCAAGCGCGATATAAGGAGCACGTCGCGAGGATGAATCAGGCGAAAACGTGGGCACATCAAGGTGCGTGGCATCAAATGTTTTGGTGAAGAAATCCTGACGCTCAATATGCAAAAGCGCACCATCAAGGTCGAGCGTGAAACACTGACCAGGACGCAGCGGAGTAGGGATGTAACGTTGTGACGGATGGGAGTGCGGCGAGATTGATATCTGCTGCGTGTTCTTCTGGGTGAGCCATCGTGGAGAGATGCGCACCACAGGTTGACCATGTTCGTATGTAAAGAGCTGCACTGATTTGGGCAGTCGTCCCCAACACAATAAATTGGAGCGTTGTTCATGACCGATGTGAACAATCTCATTTGGCTCGACGAAGCGCTCTTCGATCACAAAACCATCAAGCTCCAAAGCGAGCCGAATGACATAGGGTGGTGGGAGTAGGGGAGTCATGGCAACATACAAAACAAGCGTGATGATAGTGAGTCGCGACACTTTTGAGCATGTTATGCAAACGCACAACAGGCGCAAAAGCTCAACAGAGTGAGCCTGAAGAACTAGACACCACAGAAAGGAAAAAGTTCCTGGTGTGTTGTAAAAAACGTCACACCAGGAACTTTTTTTAGATCAATACAGCTGTTTTGTAGGAAAGAAGGGCCTAGCTCTTCTTCTTATCAATCTGGACAGCAGAAGCCATGAACATCCAGGTATCTACAGGGCCTGTAATCTTCTCGGCAGGCTTTCCTGTGTGTGCGGCTTCATCATCAGCATAGTGCTGTGCTTCTTTCTGAGTCATTGTGGTCTTCTTGAATGTACCTTCAAGAACCACAGGAAGGTCACCCGAGTTTTTGGGGACAAAGAACTTGTAGTCCTTCATCTTGACGCGGATAGGCATCTTGATGCCATCCCCCTTGAGCGTAAACCAACATCCTTTGGCCTGACACACTTTCTCAATGGTAGCCTCCACCTTATAAGGGCCCACTCCTTCCTTGTCTGCCTTTTCAATCGCGCTCGCCAGCGTGATAGGTGGCTCAATGATGGTGAAGTTTGCACCATACACATTGGACTCACCAGGCTTGATATCCTCGGGAGTCTTTCCAATGCCAAGAATAAGGGAGCCTTGCTCGGAGGTAGGCTCAGCAGCGGCTGCTTGAGATTCAGGCGCATCATCCTTCTTGACGTCTTCTGTTTTGGTCTCCTCTTTAGCAGGCGCATCAGCAGCAGGAGCTTCTGTTGTAGCCTCTTCCTTTGCAGCAGGTTCAGCAGGCTTATCGCAAGCGAACATCAGGAGGGAGAAGAGTGGGATGAGAATCAGGGCACGGTTCATCATGGTATATCCTTTTTTGAGACTTAACATGGGTTAAGATACGAAAATCTAGAGTTCAGTAAGTGTTTCACGTGAAACACTTACTTTCTCTTACAATATTTAAAAACACATCAAAAGTATCAATCAAGAGAAAGCTCACCAAAACAAAAAACAACAGGCATCAAAAAAGCGACATTTTTACCACAAAAAAACTAGACGTATCAATGCATTGAACAAGATAGTATAGTGCGACAGGACATACCCCAATGCCTTCCTGCTTGAGAAAGTGTACAATAGCAGGTATTGCGATCTTGAGAGACCTGTCTCTGCCCTATGAATAAGCAATACAAGACCCTCACTAGCAGCGCATGGACGCGCTCATCTTGTATGGCAAACCTGGTAGGATTGGACTGCATCCTTCACAACAGAGAGTAGACCCTTGCTTGATTATGGTCACAACTGGACACAAGATGAAACCCTTCACTTTGTCGAACACTGTTACGATCGTGACACGCTCCTCATCACACTCTTGAACTATGCAGAAGCATGGCTCGCTGGCCGCATGATTTGTGTGGTCGCACATGAACACTTGCAGCCGTTTAAAACACAAGGCTGGTCAGGGTGGGGGACCGATGAAGAAATCTCTGCATCAATGGTCAAGCAACGTGTCACCCTTGATGATAGCCCCCTCCTTGAAGCCATTATCGAGCAGGGGAGCTACACTGTCAGCTCAACCTCCGAGCTGGGCTTTGACACCATCTTCTCTGCAGCGAGTGTGCTCCCTCCTGATGATCTTATTATCGTTCCCTTGCAGCTTGCGCGCCGCACCAAGATGCTCCTCATCGGTGAATCCAAACAGGCCACGCTCGACTTGATGGAGTTCTCCAAGAACCTCCGTCCTCTGGTGGATGTCTCGGATGCTGTCGCAGTTCAACTTGAACGTATCATCAAACTCTCCAAGACCAAGCAACTCCCACCTGTCGAGGAGAGAATTCCCGACCTCCCCGAACGTATCAGCACTGCATTCTCAACCCCCTCCGCAGCAAGCATCGTCGAAGAGGAGGCCACACCTCCACAACTTCAAGTGTCCACCACACAACAAAACATGGGCATTGAGGTTCCTCGAAAGACACAACCTATTCGTATCCAACAACACACCTCCGAGCTGAGCGCGCTCTTTGATAACAGCCTCAACGCTGGCAGGGAACATATCGAGGAGCACTCGAAAGAAAGTTCCACACATATGGGAACACCTCTGCAAATGATCAAGGAAGGGATGAGCATCGACATCATGGGGATTAACACTCCTCCAGTGCTCGACAAGAGCACTCTCGAAAAGCTCCCCGACTCTCCTTATGAAGAGGCACGCGAAGACATCGCAGTCGCCACACCTCAACTTGAAAAGCGACACACCGAAACCAAGGAACTTGAAGGCGTCTCGATTATCGAGCCCATTGGGCTCCATGATCAACGCCGCGCGAAACGCACTCTGATGGGTGGATTCTCCATTGAGGACATCAAACGCGCCCAGGCTCGTTTTGAAGAGGAAGAATCTCAACCAATTATCAATCGCAACAAGAAGGCATCCAAAACCATCCCAGGTATCTCCATCCCCAAAGCGCAGGTCCTTAAAAGGCGTAAACGCTCCGATGACATGGAGCCCGAAGATGAGACAACCTCAACACATGTCGCCAATGAGAGCGATGATTACTCCAATAACCCCACGCTCAAAGTACAGGCAGTCTCAGCACAACAAGCTGCCCAGGACAGGTTTACACGTGATCAACAACGCACCACAGTAAAGAGGCGTGCCCAGAATGAAGTGATCATCACTCCCGTGGTAGAACCACTGCAAAGCGTGGACCCTGAACAATTGAGCTCCTCGCACAGCACCAAGAAGATGCAAGCTGTGATTCCTCCGCCCATTCCAGGCTCTCAATCACAGGCCGACGATACACGCGAAATGCAGCGTGCTGATTTCCCCATGGAAGTCAGCCAATCTAGCAAAAACTGGGCAATCCTCTTCACCAAGCTCGAAAGCAAAGACAAACAAATCGCCTACAGTGTGGTCAAGGAGTTTGAACCTGACCCCATCGTCCTGATTCGTCTTGAAGAGATCTTTCCGGGGCGCCTTTATGTGGACCGTTATCAATGGACTGTGGATACACTCCCTCCCATTGATAAACATGGTCCTGTCCTCGCTGCGCTCAATCATCTTGGCGAACAAGCATCTCCTGTGCTCGTCGAAATGATGCGCGCTGAGAGCATTGAGCTTCGCTTCTATGCGACATACATCCTCTCACTTCACCCCGTCTATGAAGCGCGCGACGCGTTCCTTGAGCGCATCTTTGACCGCGATCTTCAAACACGACAACTGGCAGGGCAGGGGCTCGTCAAGCTTTCACAAATGCACGCCAAGCTCGCCCCTGAACTTGTACCTTACCTCGCCAAGGTCGTCGCAGAGCACAACGACGACTTCCAGGTTGAAATTGCCGCCCATATCCTCGGCGAGCTGCGCTCACCACTGGCGCTTACACCCTTGATGAATGTCCTTGATTTGAATAAGGGCCGCGTCAAACAAACGATTCATACTGCGCTCACCAAAATTGCTCTTCAACCTCTCCCTGCGGCGACTGTAGCGTGGCGCACCTGGTATCAAAACTCTCACAAGGAAGAACGCAGACAGTGGATTCTCAACGCCATGGTCAGCAACTCGGAACTTGTCCGTAAGACCGTCGCCCATGAACTCTCCTTGCTCCCAAATCTCTCCACCAGCTACTCACCCAACGCACCCATGCACGTGCGTTCACGAGCACAACAAGAGGTCGATCACTGGTTCCAACACCGCACGTGAAACACCATCATGAAACACAAAAAGAAGAGGGCCAATGTTTCACGTGAAACATTGGCCCTCTTCTTTTTGTGTTTCATGACATAACAAAAACCTACACTGTCATGCGCTCCACAGTGATAATTCCTGTCTCTCCATCGACCGTTAACCAGTCACCATCCTCAATCACATCCAACGCCTGAGAGACATTGGCGACCACAGGAATGCCATACTCACGTGCAACCACACAGGCATGACTTAATGGCCCTCCAAGGCTCATTACGACACCTCCAGCAGACAAAAACAGAGGAGTCCAGCCCACATCCGCATAAGGCACCACCAGAATATCACCATGACCCAGCTTTGCGCGCTGTGATGGATCAGTCAAAAGACGCGCCACTCCAGAGACGTGGCCCTTGCTCCCCGCAAGTCCATACAATGTCCAGCGCTTGAGCTCTGATGATGCTGAACGCTCAACATCCTGCTCAGGAACCCTGTCCAGGGCAATAATCCTCCCATTCTGGCTTAAAAACGATCCTGGAGGGTCAGGAAGATCACGCTGATGCTCGTAAATTACCTTCCTCACCAGCGTGAGCATGCGAAAACGCTCCGCAAATGAGGCGTCATCTGGCTTCTCTAACCACTCCCATAGCTCCTCCATCTGCAAGAAAAAGACGTCCTCCTTGCTCGCCAGAGCCCCCTGACGCACCAACCGCGCACCACACTCCAACACCAACACACGGTACATATCAAGCGCATCCACCACCAGTGCCCTCAGAGACTCTCGACGTTGTGCGCTCCTCCTTACAAGCGTGAGAAACTTCCTGAATACAGGCCTCATCGCCCCCGAAAACATCCCGCGAATCACGGCATCTTTCTCGTCTCGACGCGCCTGTTTCTCACGCTCAAGCTCTCGTTGTGTCACCAAAGAAGGGGCGTTCACAAAGCTCTTGAGCACATCAAAGATAAATGTGGTGTCCTCTCTCCATCGAGGTGTTGAAAGCTCCGCCTCACGTGGTGCTCGATGCCCGTACAACGCACGAAACTTCTCAAGCTCAACCATAAACTGCGCCACATCTGCACGATCACGCTCGTGTTTCAGGTGCTCATACAACGCGCCAGAAGCATGCTCTGCAATCGTCTCACGTAAGTACAGGGAACGCCTCACCAGACGGCCCAATCTCAAAAGCTCCAACCCAGGCTCGGCGCTCTTGACCTCCAACCCTCCCATTAAATTCTGCTCGAGACTGGTCAGCTCATCATCCCCACTCCAGAAACGTATCACCTCCCTCATCACAATATAGAGAAGCAAGAAGTTACTACTCGCAGAGAGCATCACCAAACCATTACGATCAAAGAGTTGCTCTGTCTTTTGAAAGGTTGCCTTTAACTCTCTTGCGCTCAAACGGCTGTAATCATTTAGAAAAAAGTCATCTCTTTGACGGGCAAAATAACGCTCCCACAACATCGACAGGGCAGGGCTACCCAGCTGAGAAGACGCTATCTTGAGCGCAGTCCAGGGAAGCTTGACCATAAACTTCACCCTGCTTCCACCTCCCTGATTCGTCCCCTTGACCTCGTCTACACCGCCTCCTCCTGCAAGCTCGAACAGGACTTCGGGACGCAGCAAGGGCACCGCGCTGGCAATCTCCATGAATTGCGTCAGGTTCAGATAAACCCTCCCATGAAAACCTCGTACAAGCTCCACATCCTCGGGAACAACAAGCCCAAGGCTCTTGAATGCTTGCTCAAATCCCTTCTTGCTGAAACGGTGAATCACACTCCAGGTCAAGGGCGTCCCCACACCTGGTAGAGCCTCTCCTACATTGGCGTTGGTATACACCTCTGCGCGACCCTCAACCGCTTCAATTCCCTCATGGACAAGCTTCAGTGGGCGCAACTGCAACACATAAAGCGTTCCCTCCACGGCATTGACTCCTCCCTGCACAAATGCCCACTCAATATCGTGCCCCCAACCCTCAAGAGAAGGGGAGTTGGCCTCAACGTGGTCCGCAAGATCAAGCAATTGCGTCAGCCAATGCTCCTGAAGCTCACCATCTTCCCCTCCTTTTTTACTGCGTGTGTAACGCGACTTCGCCTCAATAAAGTATGTCGTCGCATCCTGAGAACCATCCACCACAGCGGTGCCAAGGCCCTCAGCGCTACTAATCACCCTGATTTTATCGTGGGAAAGTTGCTCTGGATCACGTGAAAACATCACGCCTGCTCTGCTTGGCGTGAGCATCGGTTGAATCACAACTCCCATCCCGGAAGGAACCAACGATGCCCCGGATTTGTCGCGGTAAAGCAACACATGGTCCTCAAAAGCACTGACCCAGACGTCTCGAATCGCCTGACAGAGCCCCTCCAGGCCTGTGATTTGGTGCAGACTTAAATGCTGACCAGCAAAGCTGAAGTCATGCCCATCCTCATCCTTGCCCGAACTACGCACGCACCAGAACACATTGTCATGGCGCTGCAACCACTCGGAGAGCTCCTGAACCAGAGGCTCTGCTAACTTTGCCTTGTGAATGCAATCCCTTAATACATTGATATTGCTTGATTTTCCAAGCGCATCACGAACCACATCCTCAAAGCATGATATCTTCACACACAGGGTAGGGGGGATGTTTACGCCCATGTGCTGTAATGCATATAACCCTCTGGCCTTCCCCCCTAACTGAGCCACATCCGATTCAGGGAGCCTTCCTGTAAGCTCCACAGTCCACACGCCCATCAGGTCTCCTCCTGCTGTGTCACATCGTGTACCCAGGAGACATAACTGCTGGAAGCAATATCAGGGCGAAACACAAGGATTTCAGGCACATCATAAGGATGTAGCTCATGAAGTCTGTCCAGACACCTGGAGAGAGAAGACGAAGAGGTCTTGATGTACATCAAGACCTCTTCGTCTTTTACGACCTTGCCCTCCCAGTAATAAATGCTCTGTACCTTGGGTAATTTACTCACACAGGCCGCCAACTTTTCAGCAATCAGGCGGTGTGCAAGTGACGTCGAGGCGGTCTCTGGAGCGCTGGTCAAAATAAGAAAGAGACCTGCATCTGGAGAGTCGGACTGCTGTTCAAAAAGAGATGAGAAGAGGGGGTTCATCAATCACATCCTGAGACAAATATAGTTTTTTTGCTTATTCTTTGGGCAGAGAAGCCGACGCAATAGGCTGTTCTGTACCTGACAAAAACAGCTCCACAAGGTGCTCCACAAGCTCAAGAGGCTCAATATCTGCGCCAAAACTCTGGTGCACCACATGCTCCGAGATGATGCGCTCGACCTGGCCAATCGTGCCAAACGCAAGAATCTTGAAGTTCATCGCCTGAATCAGGCCACGTTCACACAAGATACGGTTAAATGTGGTGAGCATCAGGCCCAGCGTATCGTAGAAATCGCGCAGTTTTTCATCAAACTCGCGGGTAGAACTGAGCGCTTCCTTGAAGAAAATCGTGGTCATGGCAGGGTTCTGAATCAAGACCTCGGTAAGCATCAAACCCACGCGGGTGAGCTCCTCGCGCAAGTGCTGGCGAGTCTCCAGAGAGGCAGGCTCCCAGTTCGCAACTGTCTCCACGACGAGTTGCATGAAATCATCCAGAAGCTCGCCAAAAATCTGATCTTTTCCCTTGAAGTAGAGATAAAACGTGCCCTGAGCAACGCCCACGCTCTTCACAATATCGGACACCTTTGCGCCATGGTATCCCTTGTCCGCAAAGACGCTAATCGCCGCCTCTTTCAAAGCATCTCGACGCTCATCTCGACGCTCCTGACGACTCTTCTTACGGCTGCTTTTCTCGGATTCAGCCACGTGCACCTCCAAACTTGCAAAAACTCGTTAAAACACTTTGATTCCCCCACAACATAGGCAACCTGGCTGTACACAATACACACCAGAGAGCCCATACATCAAAGGGATCTGATCAGTGTTACCATGCTCGCGATCGTGTGTCCATGAAGGGGTCATAAGGACCATGGTCGATGAACATAAACACGAAAAAGAAAGGGGATACAAGGCTTCACGTGAGCTGTAGAAATCTGCTATCAAGGAGGCGTTCTTACCAGGAACGTCCACCCCGATATTGCAGCAGAGGAACCAGGCATCATGGCCACAACGACCACCAAGAGACTCCCTGCACACGAGCGCAGAATTCAAATCCTGAAGAGCGCCATTCATGTCTTTGCAGAACACACCTACCATGGCGCGACGACCAAAAAGATCGCCGAAGAAGCAGGCGTCACCGAGGCGCTCATTTACCGTTATTTTGGCTCAAAACGCCTCCTGTTTACCGAGGCTATTGATGTCACCTCAGCACGTATTGTGAGAGGTCTTCAACGTGTCATCTCTGCACATCCCTCCGATCCAGAGGTAGGATTACGCGCATGTCTGGCCTACTACATCCACCTCCTTGAGAGCAGTACAGACTCGGCCAAAATGCTTTTTCTGGTGCTCGCCGAGCTCGATCATCAGGACGTTCGAGACGCCTTTTTACCCCACCAGGATGAGGTCCTGAGGACGCTTAGCGACACCATTCAAAGCTGGCAAGAACAGAACTTACTTAGCCACGACTTTCACACACAAAGCGCCGCATGGTTGGCCTTCGGAAGTTACATCATTCTGGCGCTCGTCAAACACTCCCATGGCACGATTAAACTCGACGTGGACCAGGCCATGGGGCTTGTCTCTCCATACATAAAAAAGAGCCCAGATAGGTCTTGATCATAGCGTCTACCAACGCATCAATCGTCCTCAAAAAGAGCCCCCATATCGTACGATATGGGGGCTCTTTTACATTTTATTTTTGGCACGTATTTCACGATCCGAGAGCACATCACAGGTCAGAGATCACCTATTTTTTGCGCCATACGGGACCAAAAACCCTCAAAAAACACCACATTTCATATTATAATTCAAAACCTTAGACCACTAATTTTAAATCTCATATCTACCCCTCAAGAAAGAGATCTGATCAAAGCGTAAAAAAGATCTCAAAAAACTTTCAAGACAGGCGCCAATATGTCACCCTCAAGAGGCGTTCAAGGGGAGCATTCTCCAAGTGGTTTCATATAAATACGCACTCCCCCTCTTTTTCAAAATGGGGACACACGAACGTCCATGCGTCCGACGCATACATTCCTCGATGCGTTATTCATATAAAACATACCGCATGCACCAGACGCATAACCCAATCAAGAAACAGGGGTCAGGAGAACGCCTCCCACCCACAATCTTGATCATAATGGGGGCGCCTCACACATGATCAGGCGCATTCTTTGAAAACCTGGCGATTATCAGTCCTGACGCGCATACGCGGTTTTTCGTGGCGTTGCTCAAAAACAACCCACAGCCACCAATCTCTAAAATGCGCATAAACACAGGCCGAAACGAGTTAAATACCGATCGGTTTAAAACTTTCCACAGGCCCGAGAGAACGAAAAGGCAGCCTGTGGAAAACTTGTGAACAGGATTGTGACTCGTGTGTGGTTCTTGTTGTGTAAATCCTATGAAAAATGATCAAGGCATTCTTCCACATCTTTGATCACAACACTTTCCACAGCTTCCTGTGGAAAAAATTACCCCTTAAAAATCAGGCTTTTCACAGAGTTTTCCACATTTCCACAGCCCCTACTAGTTCTACTAAATCAAAAATAAATTATTCTTCTTTCTATTCTTATTAGCTCCTACACGAGCAGACTCCATCGATGAACATGCATCGTCTGGATGAAGAACAGGGTCAGCAGGAGGGTCTTCAGGTCAGTCCCTTCAAAAACTTACTTGTCACACCCTGGGGTCTATGGCTTGATGATTGACAACCGAGGTGGGCTTTGGCTGTCCAGGGGGTCGTTCATGGCAGCTTCTACTCACCAGGGCATCTTCGGATACCAGGCCAACTGTGGGTGGTGACTTTTTGTGAGACCGTCCGAGTTTGTTCAGGATTGACTCTGTTATTTCCTGTCAATCTTGTGTACCGTGTCACGGTTGGACGCTAGCCACAAAAGTTCGCAATTGCTGTGGGTGGTGTCTGCTCGATGATGTGTAGTTAACCTTGCACGGAAGATATACCCTCAGGCTCCACAGTGTCCTCACCACAGATATCCATAACTTTTGGTGTGAGGGCTCCCATGACGATGACCAACATCAACGTGAGCTTGCTGTCTGGTGTGCAAGTTGAGGCCAACGAATCAAAGCTGACATAAAGACTGTCCTCCATCACGTATGTGTCTTCATATGTCTTGGCGGTGTCACCATCATCACCTTGATTCCAAAGTACGTGCCTCGTTGATAAGATTCTTTCACAAGTTTTTGCGGAGATTGAAAATCCATGAAGATTCGCATTTCCCGTCAGTCCCTCACAGATGAGCTGTTTAAGCTCCAAGGGGTCGTGAGTCAGCGTAGCACGCTCGCTATCCTTTCTAACGCACTCCTGGAAGCTCAGGATGGTAAACTGACCCTCCATGCCACTGACCTCGATACAAGCGTCTCCACCTCCTGTGAGTGTGAAATCCTTGAAGAGGGTCGTGTGACACTCCAGGCAAAGAGCTTCTACGATATCGTGAAGAACTTGCAAGAGGATGAGCTGGAGCTCGAGACCGAGGAAAATCACTGGGCCAAACTTACCGCAGGTGATGTCACCTGTCGTATCGTTGGAACACACCCTGAAGACTTCCCTCAAATCCTGGACACCAAGGATGCCAAGCTTTACCCCATCGGTACACCTCAGCTCCTCTCCATGATTGAGAAGACCCTGTTCAGTGTCTCTACCGATGACATGCGAGCAAACCTTACAGGTGCCTACTTCCGTATCACCGATGAGAACACCTTCTTGATGGTCTCCACCGATGGTCACAGGCTCTCCAAGATTGAAGTCACCCCCGAAGAGTTCGAGGCTGACAACATTCCTCAGGCGCTCTCCGATGGGATTATCATCCCTCGTAAAGGGCTCGCCGAGATCAAACGTATTGTCGATGCCAAGTCCAAGGACCTCAGCTTCGGTCTCGTGGATAACTCCATCGTCTTCCAGTATGGTCCCATGAGCCTCTCTGTGCGATTGATCGAGGGAACCTTCCCTGACTTCACACAGGTCCTCCCCAAGGACAGCGACAAGCGTGCGGTGGTTCATCGCGACACCCTTGTGCAGTCCCTCAAGTTTGTGAGCCTCTTTGCGAGCCCCAAGACACACAACGTACGCATCTCTCTGACTGAAGAAGGTCTTGAGCTGTACGCTTCTGATCCTGACAAGGGCGAGGGCAAGAAACTTGTCCCCGCCGAGTATGGTGGTCCTGTGGTCAAAGCGGGTTACAACTACCGCTACATGTTGGACGTGCTCAATGTCATCGATGGTGATGAAGTCTCTCTGGAAGTCATCGATACGCTCTCTCCCACACTCCTGCGCGACTCCAACCACGATGAAGCGCTCTTTGTGGTGATGCCCATGCGTCTCTAGATTGAGATAAAAAGACAGTCCCCTCCAGGTTCTGTTGACGTAGGCGGACCGAGCAGAGCGACGGCACGGAGGAATGAGGGGGAGAGAGGCAATGAAGGGCGATCGGGATCGCCTGAAGATGCTTCTCTTCTCCTCTTTTCTTCGGGGCAAGCTCCGCGATGGGAGCTTATGTCAACAGAACCTAGGGATTCGAGCTTGTAAAATACTCAAGAGCACATCATGTATCAGAGGTGCTCTTGAGTATTTTGTTATGTGTAACCTACTAAAGTGAGACCTGTTATGCTCGTCAAAGCGCTGCGCTTGCGACATTTTCGTAACCTATCCAGCATAGATCTGAAACCTCACCCTCGCTTTAATATCTTCAGCGGGGCAAATGGCCAGGGGAAGACGAACCTTCTTGAGGCTCTGTACCTGTTGAGCGCTGTGAAGAGCTTTCGCCCTCAAACCAACGCCGAACTGATCGAGTTCGACCAGAGCCAGGCTAGCCTTGAAGCTCATGTCGAACGCGGTGGCCAGGAACGTATCGTCAAGATTGAAATCGGCGAGCGTGGCAAGAAGGTCTACCTTAACAATAACAAGGTGAAGCAACTCTCGAGCTTCTTTGGTACGCTGAACGTGGTCATGTTCGGCCCCGAAGATATCTCCCTGATGAAGGGGTCGCCTTCCAATCGACGACGCTTTATTGATCGTGCCATCTTTAACGCGCAACCTGCGTATGCCACCGAGTCGATGCACTATGATGAAGTCCTTAAACAACGCAACGCATTGCTCAAAGGACCGCATAACTCCGACCGCAAACTGTTGGCTGTGTATGATGAACAACTAATCCAGTATGGCGCATCAATTGTTCAGCGTAGGTACAATTACTTGCAGGAATTTAAACCAACGTTTGAGAAGACGTTCCAGGACATCTTTGATGCAAGCTTTGAAGCCGAGCTGACATATGAGCTTGGCTGGCATTCAGGACCACTCAATGATCCTGACGCTGTCCTCTCTGACAGGATCAAGATCGAGCAACTTCTTGCCGATGCGCTTGAACGTACTTCAGGTGAGGAGCGTGATCGTGGTCACACACTGGTCGGACCACATCGTGACGATCTTGGTGCGACCCTCAACGGACGAGAGCTAAAAGCGTTCGCCAGTCAGGGACAACATCGCGCGTTTGTGCTCGCCATGAAAATTGCCGAGATCTCACACCTTGAAGAGCGCTACAACTTTGCGCCCATTTTGTTGCTTGATGATGTCTCCAGTGAACTTGACCGTGATAGAAACCGCTACCTCTTTGACTTCCTCTGCGATCGTATGGAAGGGCAGGTCTTTATTACCACCACCCACCGAGATTATATCTTGCTGGATCATGACCTCGCTGTGTTTCACGTGAAACATGGGGAAATTGAGGCTCAGGATCCCGAGACAGATGCGTTTGCTACACCACACTCTCCACAGACTTATTCACAACCTTTGGAAAACTCCTCATCCGCCAAACAAGAAGAGTAAAAATATATGAACAGTTCACGCTCAAGGCGTTCAAAGACACCCCTCTCATTTGATCTGACGTTGGAAGGGGTCCCCACATTGCAACGAGGTCCAAAACGAGGTGATGAATGCCTCGTGAAAATTAACAAGCTTGACTCCAAGGGATTGGGGGTCGCGCTTGTGGATGCGCTCGTGGGTCCACAAAAAGAACTTAAAAGTTATGCGATACGTGTACCTCACACCTTGCCAGACGAAGTCGTGCGCGTGGCTGTCGACAAAACTCGTAAAGGAGAGGTCGCCACCAGTCGACTTGAGCTAGTACACACATCTGAAGACAGGATCGTTTCTCAGTGTCCTCACTTTGGTTTGCAAAATCTTGAACAAAATCAAGGGTGTGGAGGGTGTACGATTCAATCCGTGTCGTATGCAACTCAGCTTGAACTCAAGCAACAAGTCGTCTCTCAGGCGTTTGAAGATTACCCCGAGGTGACGCCGCTCATTCAACCTGTGATGGCCTGTGAGTCTCCTCTGTATTATCGCAACAAGATGGAGTTTAGCTTCGGTGACCATCTTCATACCACCTTTGCTGTGGGGCTCCATCCTGCGGGTCGACGCTATGATGTGCTTGAACTTCAATCCTGTCATTTGCTCTCTCCATGGGTTGAGGCGCTCTTGCCCGCGCTCTCCTCATGGTGTGTGGAGCATGATGTAAAGCCTTTTAGTCACGCCAAAAATGGTGGTTTTCTTCGCCAACTTATGATGCGTGAAGGAAAAAACACGGGTGAGCGACTTGTGGAGCTCATGACCTCTGCTGTGCCCACCGCCGTGTTCGACGGCGAGGAGCGAGAAGCCCAGTTTGTTGCCCATCAAGTGTGTGAACAAATACTCGCCATTTCAAAAGATGCAGGCTTTGATATTCGTACGGTCTACTGGACTCAGCACTACGCCAAAAAAGGCGAGCGCTCCCGTCAGATCGAGGAAGTTGTGCATGGTGATGGCGTCTTTCATGAAACGCTGCAAATCGGAACTCAAAAGACACTCGATTTTGCCATTCACCCAAGAGCATTTTTTCAGCCCAACACACGTCAAGCGCAACACCTTTATGAAGAGGTGCTGCTTGCGGCAAATCTCCTAAAGCGCAATGCACATGGTGAGCTTGTTGCCAGTGAAGAGAGCGATAAAAAACCACAACTTGCGCTCGATTTATACTGTGGTACAGGCACCATCGCGCTCTGTCTTGCGCCTTTTGTGGATCGTGTCGTGGGCGTAGAGTTGAACGCACAAGCTGTTGAAAATGCGAATAAAAATGCAGTTCACAACGCGCTCGGTAATGTCCGCTTTTTTGCAGGTGATGTGGCAGAGGTTCTTGAGCAGGACGACTTTATCAGTGAGGTAGGGGAGCAGGGCGTGGATCTCGTTGTGGTAGATCCTCCTCGCGCAGGTTTGATGCCTCAAGCCATTGCACATATCAACGCAATCAATGCTCCTGTTCTTGTGTATGTGTCATGTAATCCAAGATCTCTTGCTCGCGATCTTGGGCGTCTCCAGGAAAGCTCTGATTATGAGTTAATCTCTGTGCAGCCTGTCGATATGTTCCCACAAACCATGCATGTGGAGAACGTGGCGTTGTTTAAGCGTCGTGAGTCATAAAGCACAAAAAAGACCGCAATGGGGGCGAGTGTTATTTCATAACACTCGCCCCCATTGCGGTCTTTTTTGTGCAGTGTTGGTTTACTTGTGGGAGGTGTTATGCCTCTTCACCACCAAGGTAAATCTCTGCGATAATTTCTGCTGTGCGGTCTGTATCAAAGCCAAAGTGCTCGCCAAGTGTATGACAGAGCTTGATTTCTTCTTCTGCGACACCATCTGCCTGCGAGACTACAGCAACCATTCTAAGCGCTGCTTCTTGGTGTTGCTCGTCGACCTTGCTGGCGATGTCAGCAAGGAGCTGGCTGAGTTTGGCTTCATCTCCATCAAAGCTCTGGATTTTTTCGCGTGTGTTAAATCCGTGCTCGCCGATGACGTCCTCAAGAGTGGCGCTGCCTGCAAATGGAAGTTGGCTCCATTGATCTGCCAGGGCGTCAAGCTCGGTATCTGTGATCTCACCATCTACGAGGATGGTGAAGATGAGGAGGTCCACAAAGACCTTGCTTTGATCCATGCTCAAAGTGCCGAGGGTGTCCTCATCTTGAAAGCGGTCCATGACATGATTGATATCCATAAGAAAGGCTCCTTGTATGGGTCCATAAAGTAATATGCACAGGCTTCATGTGCAAGAGTTCAACAGGATGTGTACTTTTGTCAAAGGAATTTGTAGGAAATTCAAGAAGTATGCTTAGGTTGTTGGTGGGCGGGAAATAAAAACAGCATACATTTTTCATTGTATATCAATGTGTTATGTATGTAGGTTAGGAGAGCGCTCGAAAGGTGATTCAAGCTTGTTTACAAGAAGGCTCGTTGGTACTCTTTTAAACCCGTGCGATTAGAAATTTAAGACCACGCCTGTGTGTCCCCCTACTACTGAGGCTGTTCATGTCATCTAGTAACCCCAATCCTGTGAAAGTCCTGCTCGTCGATGATGACGAGGCGGATGTGTTGTTGACCACCAAAATGTTGCAGCGCGGCAAACTCCTGCTCGATGTGAGCGTAGCTCATGATGGTGAGATGGCACTGGAGATGTTGCATGACAATATCAATAATGGTGTTGAGCTGCCTGACCTGTTGTTGCTTGATATTAACATGCCTCGCATGACAGGGCTTGAGTTGCTTGAAGCAATTCGTTCCAGTGACGGTTTGCACCGCCTCCCTGTGGTCATGTTGACCACATCAGATGCACCCCAGGATATTCAGCGTGTGTATGACCTTGGTGCAAATTGCTACATCACCAAACCCGTGACATTTGATCAGTTTCAGCGTGTGATTTCGGTGCTCAAAGACTTCTGGTTCACAGTAGTTAAGCTTCCGCCACAGCTATAAAGTTATTTGTAATCAATAACATAAGATGCATTGAGGTCAAAGTCATCAACCGAGTCAGTGGGTTGAGAGCGCCTGAGGGTAAACCAGAAGGTGCTACCTGAATGACCATCTGACTCAACACCAAATTGACCATTCTGTTTTTCGATGATCTTCTTACACAGAGCGAGCCCAATTCCCTGGCCCTGAATCTCGCTCTGTCTATGGAGACGCTGGAAGATCTCGAAGATGCGCTCGTGGTGTTTTGGCGCGATGCCAATACCATTATCCCTGATAGAACACTTGAGGTGGGTACGGTTATGACGCTCAATGGATACATTGATTGTGAGCTGTCTGTTGGGGTGTGCGTATTTTACGCTATTACTTAACAAGTTAGAGAATATTTGTCCCAAAATAGAGGGGCTTGATAATACATCTGGAGAGACTGTGATTGGGTCAATTTGGATCGTTGCGTTCGCCTTCTCCAGGATGTCTCGATACTCTTCAATGGTGGAGAGGAGTGTGCGTATTATGTTGCAAGGTTCAAGCTCGGGCAGTGCGTCGGAGCGAGAATATGCCAGCAAGTCACGGATAAGTTGATTCATGCGTTCGGCACCATCACGCACAATATTGAAGTAGAGCGCACCAGTTTCATCCAGGTTATCTGCGAGATGATCCTCAAGCACGCTTAGAAACGCGGAGATCTTGCGCAGCGGTTCCTGAAGATCGTGTGAGGCGATGTAAGCAAAGCGTTCAAGATCTTTGTTGGCCTGCTCCAATTCATTATTTTTATTTTCCAGCTCTTGTTCACGCTGAATGTCATGTGTGATGTCGCGGATGAGTTTAATGTAACCATTCACGTCACCTTTGGATGATTTGATCTTGGCACCAATGATCTCCCCTGGAAAATCTATGCCTTCTTTATTTTGGAACATCACCACAACATGCTGGTCAAGGTTACTTTTGTGTCGAGGAGGTGTTGCTGATTTGGAGTAAAGAACTTTGGTGTTTTGACCCAACACATCATCTTTTGTGTAACCAAATACGGATTCAAGATTGTTATTGCATCGTATGATGTTGTGGTTTTTGTCCGTGATGGTCGCTACATAGGGAATGGCCTCAAAGAAGGCTTCAAGCAATGCAAGCTGTTCTTCGAGCTTCTTTTGTTGCTGTTCCTCAAATGATACATCCTGGATAAGCGTGAGAAAAATCTTGGTCTCAGAATCTGAAGAGCTGTGAACAGGAGCGCTGATACACTCAATAGGAAATGTAGTGCCATCTTTACGTAAGGCATTAAGGCGGGAGTGTAATTTGGGCTTATCATTAGATGTTGCGTTGAAAAATTCCTGTCCAAAACGTTGATACTCACTTTTGTCAGCATAAAAAAGTTCGGTGGGAGCATCCTGAATGTCATGCTGTGAGTAACCGAACATTTCTCGAAAATTTGAGTTTGTGTATACAATGTTTCGTTTGGAGTTGGATATACTTACACCTCCTGGAATCGATTCAAAAAAAGCTTCAAGTAATGCATTCTTTTCACTCAAACTACGTATAAGAGAGTTTCTCTCTGTGATTTCATTGATGACTGCAAAACTACGTAGAAACTTACCATTTTCGTCGTACTCACTGGTGGCAGAGAGCTCCACATCGAAAATTTCCCCTTCCTTGGTGACCATTTGATAAGGGACATCGTAACAGTAGCCATGTTTAAAGAAGAAGGGGAGGGTGACATTCCGAGCATGTTCTCGACTTTCCTCCGTAAGAAAGTCTGTAGAGGGTCTTCCAATGACCTCTTCACGTGTGTAGCCCAAACGAGTTAACCAACGCTGGCTCACCATGAGTAAACAGCCTTTGTTGTCAATGGCATGAGCTAGCACAGGAGTTTCTTCATAGAGCTTTCGCAGGCGAATTTTGCGTTCGCTAAGCTGTTGGAATGGTCCTCGTAAGTTCCTGACAATACAAAGAATTGACTCGTTTTTTTGATGTGACAGGCGCCACTCTAATACACCAAGCTCTTCATGATGATAGAGCCTTGCCTGAAAGTCGACCCAGCCATCATTGCTTTGTGCGTCATCCCATGCTTTTTGAGCATAAGCTCTATCTTCAGCATCAATGAGTTGAAGCCAATCTTCCACATGGTGCTCATGGAGGACGGGGATAATGTTCGTGGCCTGATCGTTATACTTTATGATCTCTCGCTGTGGAGAGATAAACAGTAAACCATCTGGTAGCGTCTCCAGAATATGACGGAGCTCTTCTTTGTTTTGTGTGCTAAACATGACGCATCTTTTAAAATGTCTGTATGGCAGTGTCAGCTAGCATGTATGCATGAAGAAGAGGGCATAACGGACCTTGTGCACAAGGTCCGTTATGCTTGTATTACTTACTTTCCACCTTCTCCAGTCGTTCAAGCAATTTACGCTGAGCTTTCTTGACCGTTTCTAATTGAGACTCTAAGTCTGCTATTTTAGCGTGTTTTGTGGATGGCGCAAGTCCTTCTAACGCATGTTTTAAATCTACACGGTCTTGATGGGCTAAACGCTTGGCGTACATGAGGATGGGTTGACGTGCCTGTGTCGCATGAGCACTGATCAGTGCGTATGCTGCGGCAGTTGCAACCTCTTGATCCTTGTCGCGAAGACTGGAGAGCAAAAAGTCGATGGCGTATTCGCGTGTGGTGTCGCTGACATAGTTTGCCAGTGTTCCAATGGCGCGCATGGCACTTGCTCTGACGCGGTGATGTTGTGCGTTGCCTTTGCGTCGTGCCACATCGATAAGTGTGTCCATCGCCTCGGGTTTGTGTGTGTTTGCAAGACCTTTGGCAGCTCCTGTTTGTGGGAAGAACCCAAAAGTAGGCGTGGTCGCTTTCTGTGTTAACAACTCCAGAGGAGCGCTCTCGCGTTGTGCTCCAAGCGCGATGAATGCTGCCATCTGGGCGCGGTAAGGAATACCACGCTCCAGCATGCCAAGCAGCGTGCCTGTGACAATCTCATCATTGAATGCGCCCAGTGATTGTACGAGCGTTTCAAGCAGGAGTCCGTCGGTTTCCTCGGCGGCAATCTCAACAAGTGCGTCGAGCGCTTGCTGTGCTGTGCACTTTGCAAGTCCTTGAAGAATCTGCTGTTTTACACCCCAGAATGTTTCTTGTTTGTACTGTGCGAGCACCTTGCTAATTTCTTTGGGCTTGTTGCTTGCGAGCAATGTTTTTGCGGCGTGAATACGCGCGACAACATCGGGGCCATCAGTAAGCTGTGTGAAGAGCAGGTCCTGACCTGGATCAAAGTCGAGCTTTTTCAAAAGCTTATTATCAGGATCAACCAGGACCATATCAGGTTTTGCGTCTATTTTGATGGTGTGCTGGTGAACACGCTGTGTGAGCTTGATGGAGGACGTGTGGAGTTTTCCTTTGATTCTCCAACCAAACTCAAGATCCATCACGAAGACAGGGTCCACATCGGGGCGTTGTGGATCGCCCTCAACGCTTGCGTCAGCCTGCTTTTGCGTGATGGTGAAGGACGCTTCCTTGGTGGACTCGTTCCAGCTGTATTTGACTTCAAGATGTGGATATCCTGCGGAGTAAATCCATTGCTCAAACCATTGCACGAGGCTCTTGCCAGAGCTCTTTTCGAGCGCTCTTCTGAAGTCATGGGTCTCGACGTTTTTACCCATGTTTTCCTGCACATAAGAGCGGACGCCTTGCCAGAATGCATCATCACCAAGCTGTCGTCTAAGCATGTGTAGACGCGCACCACCGCCTGGGTACAGGTGTCGATCATACATGTGCCATGAGGTGTCGTAGATGTTGGTGACAATGGGGCGCTTGTAACTTGAGTCGGCCTCTGCAAAGTAACTGTGCATGTTGCGGTACACATCATAAAGCAGCTCGTCTTGACCATAGCGATGTTCAAGCCAGCAGCTCTCCATGTAAGTTGCCCATGACTCCTTGAGCCAGGCATGTGCAAAGTCACGACACACGAGCGCATCACCAAAGTAACTGTGTGCCATCTCGTGGATATTGACCTGATCAACTAGCCAGGTCCACTCCTGAGCAAGCGTTTCATCAAGCACAAAGACATCATCCCAGCTCACCAGTGAGATGTTCTCCATGGCACCACCAATGCCAGGTAATGCGAACTGATAATACTTGGGGTAGGGGAAGGGCGTATCAAGCTTTTTGGTAATGAATTCAAGCATATCGTTGGTGCGCCCAAAGGAGCGCTCCAGGTTCTTTGCGGAGTGATGTTTGGCTGCAAAGTATGCCACAGGGATGTCTTTGTAGGGCTGATCTTCAAAGCTCTGAAACTCACCAAGCGCAAAGCACGTGATATAACTTGGGCAGGGCCAATCTAGCTTCCAGTGCGCTGTTTTTGTCTCTCCATCTTCATGCTCTTCTTCGCTCATGAGCTTGCCATTGGCGAGGATGGTGAAGGTCTTGTCAGCGCGAAGGTGGAAGTCGAGTTTGCAACGCACTTGTGGCAGGTCTACACAAGGGAGCCAGTGGCGAGCACGCTCTGTTTCATGATCGGTACAAGCCCAGCGATCACGATCTGGGTAGGCCGTGTCAGGTGTGGAGAAGAAGAGGCCAGAGTCAGGGTGATCCACAGCATATTGAATGTGGAGCTTGTGTTCATCTCCCTGCTCAAGAGAGCCTTCGGGCCATGTGATTTCCAGGACGTTGCCATCATAACGCCAGGTGATTTTGATATCTTTATTGGCATCAAAGACTTCAAAGATATCAAGGTCTACCGCGTGGAGTTTGAGCGTGCGGGCATCTTTGGAGTTGATATTTAGGGTATGGACAACCTCCCCGGATGCGCTGTGCTTATCGACATCGACATGCAGGTCGATCTTCATGTGGACAGGCTCAATGCTCAGATCTGGTGGATAGTGTTTGGGCGCTTGTTTGGTTGCAAAGCCGCTAAGATGATGAGCGTGACGACATCCACAGAGAGAATGATCATGAAGCAATGGCATGATAGTCCTTTTGTAAGTTGTTGATTTTGTTTTGGAACTTTTGTCTAATCTTGGAAGATCGCTTTTCGAACATGATTCAATCCACGCAGGCTATGGATATCATGACTAAAGTAGGGGACTTGCAAAATAGGGAGCTCCTTGGGGAGCTTGTCCGCAAGGCGTTGAATGCTTTCACGATCAAGGTCAGCGAGGACCTGAAAGTCGGAGGCGTTGTTGCGGATATTTTTGGCGAACTGTTTTTGTTCCGAGGCGTCGAGACCTTCCATCAACATGGTGTCACCAAGAGCAGCGCTAATGCGCATGCTGGGCATCGCCAGCTCTTCATGAGGGACCCATGAGGGGTGGACACGGTTGGTGATAAATGCGCCTACACGTGTGTGATCGCCGCCCAATTTCTCGTAGAAATAGAGTGCTTCATCGATGTTTCCTGCGTTTGGTGCGGTGACCACGCAGAAGGTTGAGACATCACTGGTGAGGAGCTCACGGACCTTGGCTGCGCGCTCTTGAAACCCTTTGAATAGGGTTGAAAACGCCTTGAGGAACCCGCTGAGTTCATTGATTAATTCGCTGCCCGTGAATTTGGAGAGCGTCTTGATGACATATCCTGTACCGACACCAAGCAGACTTGCTCTGCCTGGTTTATAGAGAAATTGCATGGCGCGCGAATTGATGGCTTCCACGAGGCGGTTGGGTGCTTCAAGGAAATCAAGCGCATGACTTGTGGGAGGAGTATCAAGGACGATGAGGTCGTAATCTCCTTGCATGTAAAGCTCATAGAGTTTTTCAGCAGCGGCGTACTCCTGTGTGCCTGCGAGGCTCGTGGAGAAGTACTGATAAAGCTTATTTTGCAAGATGTTACGTTTTGAGTCCTCGTCGGGTGCATGTTGTTGGACGAGGCTATCAAAGGAGTGCTTCATGTCGAGCATCATGGCGTGCATGGTGCCCTTGGGTGAGAGCCCTATCTCCTCAAAACGTTCAAGAGGAATGGGGCTTGGGTCACTGCCAATGGCCTGAATTCCGAGGCTATTGGCGAGTCGTTTGGCAGGATCGATGGTGAGCACAAGGACACGTTTTCCCTCAAGTGCTGCGTGAAGACCAATCACTGCGCTGGTGGTTGTTTTGCCTACACCGCCAGAGCCCACGCAGACGATGACTTGTCGGCTCTTGACGAGGGCGGCGAAGTCTTGACTACGAGCTTGCACTGAGTTCCTCCGTGGCGGTGTCATAAAGTGGTGCATCTTCATGCTGAGCTGGCTGGAAGTCAGGATCAAGCTGTGCGCGTACTTCGATGGCTAGCTTGCGAATGGTCTGAAAATCAAAGCGTTCAGCAAAGTGATAGGATGTCTGGATGAGCTGTGCGTCTTGTTTGTTTGCATCAAGGCGCTCGATATATTCTCTCTGCATTTCCACACGTTGTGAGCGGAACCTCGCCGCGCGAACAAACCCTTTCATGTGGTCGTCGCAGTCAAGTTTGTCGACATCACCAGGGTCAAGTTCAAGGAGACGTTGCATTTGCTCGGGCGCAAAAGCGGGGGAGTACACACAGTTTGCGACGAGCATACCGATGGGCATTTTAAGCTCATCAAGGATCACCTGTTGGAGTTCTAGCGTCTCGTTGACAGGCATATCCTCGGGGAGTGTCACGAGGTTGATGGCTGTGAGCGACTCGTCGGAGAGGAACTCTTGAATGCGCTTGGCATCATGGAACATGGGGCCTGCGCTGATAATTGAGGTAATGACAGATGGAATTTTGAGGAAGAAGATGCCATGGCCTGTGGCGGGGGCATCAATGACAACCATGTCCCAGATGTATCTGCCTGAATCATCAACTTCGGTCGCGTGGTAGTGCGACTTGCCGAGCATGAGAAGTTCGTTAAGTCCAGGAATAATCTTGAGAAATGAGTGCACAAGGCGGTTCTCAAAGACGGCTCTGTAGACCATCTTGAGCTTGAGTTTCATAATGCCATACTCTTCCATGGCGGCTTCAGGAGTGATGTTGACGCCATAGAGGTTTTGTTCAAGCTCAACGATCTCGGTGCCGACTTCAACTGCACCAAAGAGTGAGTTGAGTCTGTCCTTGACATTGAGTTCGATCAGGAGGGTCTTCTTTCCCTGCATTGCGCAACTTAATGCGAAGGCGCTTGCGAGGGTTGTCTTGCCCACTCCTCCTTTTCCTGAAAAGAGGACCATCCTTCGGTCATAGATGCTCAAAATACGGTGCCTTGTGGGTTAGAGAGCGTAGAGTGATGAACTTTAGAGCAGATGTGCTTGATTCAGCACGAGAATTGAGGGGCAGAGACGTTCCTAGGGGCATTCAAGACGCAGTTTAGCTGCCCATGCAGCGCGAATGTAGTGCGATTGAACCTGTAAGGCAAGTGGCCAAGGCGTTTCTTCTTGAACAATTCCAACCTGCTCAAAACGATGAATTGAGGTGATTGAGATGATTTAGTGAGACAGGTCCACGAGGTTTGAAGGTTCAACAACACTGTATTCAACATCTTCAATCGTCACGGTTTTACCTGAATCGTAAGCATTACGTTTGAGGTAAGCCCAGCCAAACTCGACATCATCGCGCAGAGGTGAGCGTGAGATGCTTACAACATCACCTACTTTTTTGCCCTCAAGCGTACATTTTTGACCTATTGCAAGCGTGTGCGTCGTGGCACTTGAGGCGGGCACCAGCGCGCGAAGCATCTTTGCAGGCTTGCCGCGCGTATCAAGGCGGTGGATGACCTCCTGGCCAAGGTAACATCCCTTGTCATAGCTGATGGTGTCGTTGAGGTTGGCCTCAATGGGGATAATTTTATTGTGGTATTCCTCGCCATTGAACGCGACGACACCTGCTTCCATACGCAGCATTTTGAGCGCTTCACTGCCCACGAGACGCACCTGGTCGGAGCCTTCAAAACATGCGCTCCATACTGTGGCGGCGTCATCTCGACTGCACGAGATGTCGAAGGTTAATTCACCTGTAAGTTCAATCCTTTGGATGACTACATCGCACCCTGCGATCTGGCCCCATGTCCCATAATACATGGTCTTGATGGATGCTACTTTCCTGTCAAATCGTCCCACCTTATCAAGCAACTCGGCGGAGTGCTCGCCTGTGACTGTCAAGCGCGTGGTGTGTGGTGTGCGGTCAAGCACCTTGACGTTTTCCATGATAATATGGCGTCCAAGGTGATGCATGATGTCGTTGCTCTTGAGGTTTCCAGGCTCGACATCACAGATAAGCATTTCGGGCATATGAAGGATGCGCATATCACAGATGGCTTTTCCGACCTGATTTACAATACTTGAACGCAGACCGCTGCCTTCCTGTTGTAGTGTCATCAGGTCTGCGGTAATGAGTCCCTGCAACCATGGTATGGTATCGTCACCGTGAATGACGATGGTTTCGCGTTCGCTTCGGTCAATGAGTCCAAGGCCGCCATCGCGGACTGCCCAGTACTCGTTAATTGGGTCGCCATAACGCAAGACGGTGTGGCCGTCTTTTGACCATTGCGCTCGCGCATCTGCCAATCGGTGTTGAAAATCATCCGTTCGTAGCTTCATGATTGCCTCATTTGAGAGAACATCCTAGGTTGTCTAATCTCGAGATTGGCTCATAGAACAGGTCCATAAAGAGCCAGTTAATACTTTAAACCGCCATAGAGCATAATCACCATGTCAGCACTTGCCCAGAATACTCGCCAGGAGCTCACCGACCTTGAGGTGAACGCCGATTTACTCGACGCCTATAAAGGTCATGTTCCCCGACACATCGCCATTATTATGGATGGCAATGGTCGCTGGGCTCAGTCCAGAGGAATGAAGCGAATCAAGGGGCACCATCAGGGTGCACACTCTGTGAGGCACGTGGTGGAAGCATGTCGCTACCTTGGCGTGGAGACGCTGACACTGTATGCGTTCAGCGAGCAGAACTGGGGTAGGCCCCAGGACGAAGTCTCGGGGCTTATGACTCTGTTTGATATTTATATCAAGCGCGAGCGCAAGCGTCTTATCAAGAATAATGTGGGATTGAAAGTCATAGGTGATCTTGAGCGCCTGTCTCCAAAGCTTCGCAAGTCGATTGCCGAGCTTGAAGAGGCCACAGCCAAGGGCGCGAAGATGACGTTGCAGGTTGCTGTAAGTTATGGTGGGCGTGAGGAAATTTTGCTCGTGACGCGTGAGATCGCAAAGCTGGTAGAGCAGGGCAAGCTCAAGCCTGACGATATCACCGAGGAGCTGTTTAACTCGATGCTCTTTACCGCAAGTCAGCCCGAGCTTGATTTGATGATTCGTACCAGCGGCGAGCTTCGCATCTCAAACTTCCTGTTATGGCAGGTTGCTTATGCCGAAATCTTTGTCACCGATACGCTCTGGCCAGACTTCGACGAGACAAGCTTACTTGAGGCGTTGACTTCGTACTCTCAGCGTGAGCGACGCTTTGGAAAGACGGGTGACCAGCTCAAGTCAGGTGAAAATTAGAGATCTTTACAATGATGAGTGGGCGCATACGATAAGAGTGAGGGGGCGGCCTGTTGCATTCGCAACAGGCCGCCCCCTCACTCTTATCGTATGCTCTTTATTTAGGAGAAAGTGATGAAATCTCAGAGTTTTATGGATACGTTGATGGGGCTTGATAAGGGGCCAAATCCTCCACAAACACCACCTGTTGCGTTGAGTATTGGTGGTAGTGATAGCGGTGGTGGTGCAGGCATTCAGGCTGATATCAAGACCTTCTCGGCGCTCAAGGTACACGGCACCACAGCAATTACATTGCTCACTGCTCAGAATACACGCGGTGTGCAGGGGATTCACCCCTTGCCCCCACATGTGGTGCGGGCTCAACTGGAGTCCTTACGTGGAGATCTTCCCGCAGCGGCGACCAAGACAGGCGCGCTTGGGAACATCAAGATGATGGCGATGCTCGTCGAGTGGTTCGAGGAGAATAAGGTCAAGAACCTTGTGGTTGATCCTGTGATGGTCTCAAAACATGGAGATCCGTTGATGGATGAGCCTTCGCAAGCGTTCTTACGAGACAGGTTGCTTGAGCACGCCTTGCTTGTGACGCCCAACCATTTTGAAGCACAAGCCATGACACATCGTGATGTCGGTGATCTTGCCAGTATGAAAGAGGCCGCCAAGAGGATCTTTGATCGCGGGCCGAAATATGTGCTCATCAAGGGGAGTCATCTGGACAAAATTGTGCGTGACCTCGTGTACGATGGTAAGGACTTTGTTGAGTTTGGGGCAGACCGTATCAGGACCACTCGCTTGCACGGTTCAGGGTGTACTTTCTCGGCTGCAATTACCGCACGACTTGCTCACGGGGATAGTCTTCTTCATGCAATTGACGCAGCGAGAACCTTTATTACGAAGGCGATTGATCGTGCGCCTGCACTTGGGGGCGGTGTCGCTCCTGTGAACCCCATGTTTGATGTGTGGGATTAAGAGGGTGTTGACAGTTTCGTCGTTTCATTTCAAAATTTCGGAGAATTTTGAAGAGAGGTTTTGTGATGGGTCGC
>CATLTV010000043.1 GCA_950059285.1 uncultured Pseudomonadota bacterium
CCCTCCTCTCGTTCTGTACAACCTCCATGCCACAGGGGACTCTCATGCCATCCATCCATACATTCATGGGCTCTCAGGTCTCATACTTCTTTGAACCTGATACATTTGCCCCCGAAAATACACCTTCAACTCTTTGTATTTACTTGCCTTTCAAGGATGAATCCTCGCATGACCTCTCGTTTGAAGAACTCTGGCAAGCCCTCCTTCAAGAAATTGATCCCCACAAGGTCCGTCATCTGATCATTGGTATCTGGGACTATGATGAAGAAGTCGACACCACAGATATCATCGACCTCATCGCCAGCGATGCACATCTGTTCTCTCATCTGGAAGGTCTTTTCTTTGGCGACATTGATCCTGATGAACTCAACATCTCGTGGATTGTGCAAGGCGATGTTGGCACGCTCCTGAATGCGTTTCCTTCTCTCACTTACTTTGGCGTGCGTGGCGGACAGGACCTCTCCTTTGCCTCATGCTCATCACATACACACCTGAACACGCTCATTATTGAATCGGGTGGTCTTGAAGCATCCGTACTTCAGGATATCACATCCATGGATCTTTCCAATCTGAGCTATCTTGAGCTCTGGTCTGGTGACTCGGAGTTTGGCTTTGATGGTGATACACAAGCTTATAACGACTTCATCACTCGGCTCCCTGAACGGTTCCCCTCGCTCAAGGAACTCGCGCTGAAAAATTCGGAAATCGCCGACGAGCTCGCTCGATTCCTGGCTCAGTCACAGCTTATTACGCAGCTTGACACTCTGGACCTCTCCATGGGCACACTCTCTGATGCAGGTCTTCACATCCTCATGGAAGCAGACCTACAATCGCTAAAAACACTCGATATTTCAAGAAATTATATCGAAAATGCTGACCTCGTATCGAGTATGAAAGATCGCATTCCAAGGGTCATCTTCGATCACCAAAAACGCGAGGATGCCTATGGTACACATGTGGATGTCGGCGAGTAATGCTGCCTCCTGTGTCAGTACTTGAAAAATAAAAGTAACACATTCAACGGCTTCAGGTGTTTGATTCCATGAAAGAAGGTTCTTGCGTTGACAGAACCTGCACATGTGAATTTAAGACCTGGAGTTTTTTGTGACCGCCGCGCCCATCTCACACAAAGTTTACGATCGATTCTCACCCAAAACGAGCTTCTGGTTTTTTGCCATCCGTTTCACCATCCTGCACCTCCTCTGTCTGGGAGCATTTTACACAGGTGTCAGCACCACAGATATTATCCTCTGTGGTGCGCTCTACCTCATGAGGATGTTTTTTGTCACCGCTGGCTACCACCGCTACTTCTCCCACCGCACATACAAGCTGAATCGCTTCTGGCAATTTGTCTTTGCATTCATGGCCCAAAGCTCGGGACAAAAGAGCGCCATCTGGTGGGCTGCACACCACAGACATCACCACAAGCACTCTGATACGGAACATGACATTCACTCGGTGAAACAGGGCGGCTTTTTATGGGCGCACATGGCCTGGATCTTTGATATCCGCCATCAAGACACAGACTTAAACAGGGTCAAGGATCTAACTCGCTATCCAGAGCTGATGTTCCTCCACAGATTTGAAAACTTGCCTTTCATCTTGCTTGCTGTTGTGGTCACACTGCTGTTTGGTTGGAGCGGCCTCTTCTTTGGCTTTTTCGTCAGCACCGTATTGAGCTGGCACGCCACATTTGCCATCAACTCACTGGCTCATATTGTTGGAAAACGACGTTATGACACCACAGACAACAGCAAGAATAGCTGGTGGCTTGCGCTGCTTACGCTTGGTGAGGGGTGGCATAACAACCACCACTACTACCAGGCCAGCGCCAATCAGGGCTTCTTCTGGTGGGAAATTGATATCACCTATTATGTCCTCTGGATGATGTCCAAGGTGGGCATCGTCAAGGATCTTCGCAAAGCCCCACACCACGTCGTGCATCAGTTACCTCACCCAAGATCCAAAAAAGCTCAGCAGGCTTGATTAAAATCAAGCTCCCAAAAAAGAGAGGTCTTGGGGGAGCAGGTGCTGGCGCACCTGCTCCCCCAAGACCTCTCTTTTTTGGCCGTGACAATACATCATCACTCCATGGATTACGCAACAACTACACAAAGAAAAACCACTTAAATACATGTGATTTAAGTGGTTTTTAAGTTCAATTATATCCACGAAATCTAAAGTTCAACCTTACGCACAGCGTTCCTGCGCCTGGAGTTTGCCTCTTCAATGTAGCGCATCACCGTGGAGATATCGCGGTGATGTGTCTGGGCCATAATTTCATCCAGAGTGGCGCCATTGAGGGCCGCCTGCACGCAAAAGCCGCGACGTAAGGAGTGACCAGAATACATGCTCTTTTCATACCCCGCCAACTCGGCAACTCTTCGAATTGAGTCCGTAATTGCCTGTGGCCTGAGTGATGTCTCGCCGACATGACCCCATCGACCCACAGCACGAAGCAAGGGGCCTGACGATACTTTTGCCACGGCCTTCCATTGAGAAATGGCCAACACGGGACAGTAGCTTGGGTCTTTTTGCGATGTGAGCCACTTCTGATGACCCTCACCTGACTGGTCCGTCTTTGACTTACCAATATGAATGCAAATCTCGTCGTCGTTATGTTCGGAGATATCCTCTACTTTAATGGCGACAAGCTCTGACTGACGAAATGCACCAAACCAACCGATTAAAAGGAGGGCCTTGTCGCGAATGGCGAGCAGGTCATCATCGGGACAGTCGTTCAGAGCATCAATCATTGCACGCATATCGGTTGCCACCAGAGGGGTTGCGCGCTTGGTACGACGCCCGTAAGTACGAATCAAACCCTTGAACGCTTTCTTGACGCGCTCATCTCGTGTGGGCGACTTGTAATCAAAGCTTTTATGGGCTTTGCCAATGGTGATCAACCTGCGCTCAAGCGTCGAGGGCTTGAGGCTTTCAGCATAATCAAGCAGGTAATCCAGCACATCCTGTGCGCTGGCAGGCATCGGGTTTCTTCGCTGATCCTGACACCAGGAGAGCCAGTGTTTCCAGTCTCCTTTGTACGCTTGCTCGGTGTTTTCTGCGTAGAGATTACCAAGA
This sequence comes from uncultured Pseudomonadota bacterium, assembly GCA_950059285.1. Classification (GTDB taxonomy): domain Bacteria; phylum Myxococcota_A; class Bradymonadia; order Bradymonadales; family Bradymonadaceae; genus CATLTV01. The sequence goes on from CATLTV010000043.1 coordinate 3,082, forward strand.
AATTCCTCAAGCTTTTCAACACGTTCCTTCTGTTGTTCAGCTTCTCTCTGAGACCACCCTGTGATATCCATATCCAGCGTCGCCAACGAGGTGTGTTCTGGTACATTAAAGTCCGTCATGATGTCTCACTTCTCATCCATGATTGTGTATCGAAAGTACATGCACAGCACGCACATACACTCTGTTTTAACACAGCCGATTGTAATTTGCCAGAGCTTGATACTGAACAAGTAAGTAGTGATGCGATTTTCTCGCATCACTACTTACTTGTTCAGTGTTTTTATGTATTCTAACCACCATGTCAGAGTAAATACATACCACGCCACAAATTACAGCCTGAACTTGCTGCTTGTGCAAAAGAGCCCTTGTCGACTGTACACAAACATGTATACATTACAACCATGTGCGAGGATCTCTGGCTGATTTCAATACCCTACGCACAACTCAATCCCGAGCACGGATGCTCGGCCATTTTATCAAGAGCAATCGCTATCGTATTGCTCCACAATCTATCTCCACGGAAGGTTTCAAGATGACAGCCACAGTGATCATGGATGACTCAAATTCGCCCCTTGAACAGGGCGCTCCTGTACGCTCTGCAAAGTTTGGCTCTCAAGCAAAAATCATCGCCATCGCATCAGAAAAGGGAGGTGTTGGGAAAACAGCACTCGCCGTGAACCTTGCCTATCTATGGGCAAAAGAAGGACTTTCTGTGCTTTTGCTTGATCTCGATACGCAGGGCAACGCCACGCGTCATGTGGGCCAGGAGTTGAGCGGTGAGGCACTGGAGAGCTGTACGTCTCCTGACCATCGCGCCAAAAATGATGCCGTGCTCCAACCCGATGCCCACGCCTTTGGCTTTGATGTCATTCGTGGAGGCCGCTATATCCTCGGCGCTGTGAGCAACATCCAACAAAAGCGTGTCCCTTCCATCGTCCTGCGAAAGCTGCTCCGCCCACTCAAAGCGCGTTACGATGTCATCGTCATCGATACACCCCCCACGCTCGGTGTACTCTCCATCAATGCCATCGTCGCATCCTCACACCTGCTCATTCCTGTGCAACTTGAAGGTGCCGCACTTGATGGCCTTGATGCCATTCTTGAAACCACCGAGGAACTCCTCGATATCAACCCTGATCTTGAGCTGCTTGGCTCCGTCCCCATGATGCATGATCGACGCACTGCCATCTCCAAGATGTTGCTCCAGCGCCTCAAGGACATGGACTATGCTGCCCCCATTGATGTGCCCATTGGCCGTAACGTCTCCATCGCCGAGGCTTACCTGGCCGAGGAGCCCGTGGAGCTTTACGCCCCATCAAGCCAGGGCGCAAAGGACTTTAAACGTCTCTTGAAACAGCTCAATCAACGCCTGTTACATGTATAGTCCTCATTCTTTTGATTTGAAATCATATTAAAATACAAAAACTTATGAAGCATAAGATTCGTACCTGCATGAGTCTTATGCTTCATCGATCAAGGTCTCGATCATGAGCAACAAGACAGAGCTCTTGCGCAAACGACTCGGCTCGCGCAAGACAACCCGACAGATGTACGCCTCTCATCGCTCTGAACAACCCGTGGAACTTGCAAACCTCAGACTCGATGGCGGCACCCAACCACGTGAACGATTTGATGAGGACATCCTCAAGGAATATGCCGAAAAAATGTCGGTCGATGATCGTGACATGGTCATCGACTCTCAGGGCCAACCCTGGGAACCCATCGTGGTGTATGATGATGGCGATGACCTCTGGCTTGCAGATGGTTTCCACCGTGTTCGTGCTGCTCGTACTCTTGATATCTCATCCTTTCAGGCACGTATCATCATTGGCTCACAACGCGACGCTGTAAAGTTCTCGCTCTCGGCCAACGCTCGCCATGGGTTGCGTCGCACCAACGCCGACAAACGACGTGCCGTAGAAAGAGCCATTCAGGATGACGAGTGGGGCGCCCTGTCAGCACGCGCCATCGCAGATATTTGCTCCGTATCAGACTTCATGGTTCGGCAGGTACGTTCCTCACTGGAAGACTCTGGTGAGGTCGAGGTCCTGACCACGCGTATGGGTGCTGATGGCAAGGTCCACGACGTGAGCACACGTCAGCAACCTGCCACAAAAAAACCTTCCTCTACCAGGAAAAAGAAAAAGGCACTGGCTAGCCTTGAGCACCCTAATAAACTTGCAAAATCACTTGATGCACATGTGGTCGCGCTGGACGAACTCGACAGCACATCCAACACCAAAAAGGTCGATTGCATCATCGCCTACGCAGACTCTGCCATCCACTTTGATGCCCTCCTTGACCATCTGCCACGCCTGCTCAAAAAACAGGGCACCTTGCTCATCCCACTTAAACAGGGACGACAGGCTCTACTTGGACCCTCTCGTCTGGACCAGCTTGTGCAGACCAAAAAACTCGCACACCCGCGCTGGATTGCGATTCAAAAAACTCGCAGCGTGCTCCTTGCCTGGGCTCCCCCTGCACAGGAACTTCCTTCATGGACATCACAAGTTGATGATATCATTGATATTATAGAACCAAAATCAACGCTTGTTCTGGTGCAAAACACAAGTAACTGAACAAGATATCAGTGATGCGAGAAAATCGCATCACTGATATCTTGTTCAGTTACTTGTGTTCACAGATACAACATCAAACCAATTGCCATGGGTTGTGTAAATGGGTGCAACATCAATACGCTTGCGAGCGTGGTTTGAACCACTTGTGCCCAGATGGAATAGTCCGTATAACTCATGCGATATCCTTTGTGTGAGTGTTCAACTGGAGTTGTATGCTCATCACCATTTGTGATGTTTCTTCAACCTCAAGAGTTGTCATTATGCTGCTCTCCATTGCTGAACTCCAGCAACATTTTGATGCCCATACACCAGAGCGCTATCCCAAACCCTCCAACATTCGCGCTCAGGCCAGTGTCGCACTCATTCTGTGCAATCAGGGCGGACAATCTCATGTGTGCATGATCAAGCGCACCTCTCGCGATGATGATCGCTGGTCTGGTCATATGGCGTTGCCTGGTGGACGTGCATCCCTTGAAGATCCTTCCCCTGTCGAGGTCGCTGTACGTGAGACCCATGAGGAAGTCGGTCTTATTTTAAAGCCCGATACACAATTGATTGGCTCGCTTGATGAGTTACAACTACTTCACCATGGCGACCAGAATCAGGGAGTGCTCTCTCCGCATGTATTTGCCATGACATCAAACACGCTCCCCACACTTGTCCCTGATCCAAGAGAAGTTGCTCAATCTTACTGGATTCCTCTTGAGACGCTGTTTGATCCTGGCTCCGCCATTACTCATACATTTGAGGATCGACGCTCCCAGGAGGTCATGAGCTTTCCCGCTCTTCAAGCTCAGGGAGAGATCATCTGGGGATTAACGTACCGTGTCCTGTTTAACTTTGCTTCGGTCATTCAGCGCACACTTCCTCTCTGAAAGAGCGCGCTCGATCCTGGTTTTAAAGCTTGTTCTGGGCTAGAATTATACGTCATTCTTATTACGGCAGCTTTTACATGGATATCATGCGTTTATGACGATTGGCCTGATTATATTCACCATTTTTCTCCTGCTCACCATTCCTGTGGCACATATCACAGGATACTTCCTTGCTCGCTCAAAAAATGTCGCTCATGGACACATCCGTGAGGTGATGCCTTCGCTTCCTTCAGCACCCTCAAAGCGAGGACGCATGGATAAGCGCTGGGACAAGTCCATGAAACGCATTGAAGCAAAGCTCCTGGATATGTTCAAAAATGGGGCTCAGGGCGTCCAGCACATCCAACTTGCGGGACAACTCAATGAATCTCCCGACCTGGTAGAAGCTGTGCTTGCGCGCATGCGTGAAGAGATCCCCTGTCGTATGCGAATCCTGCGCTCAGGCACGATTCTTCACGACTTCAAGGCCGAGGATATTCAACGCCTAAAGCGACAGAAACAGCTCTCCAAACCACGTCAGGCATTGATTGCTGTACTGGCCGCTTTTGCGAACATCGGCGCCGCTTGGCCTTTCATCTCTCTCGTCATTGTTGTGCTCGCTACATTCTCTCAAATGACTGGCATGGGGTCTGAAGGTGAGATGGCCTCCGTGGGTATCATCGGCATCGGGTTATCCATGGGCATCATTGTCGTGACGCTTGTCGCTTCACTCTTTGCACAGCTCATCTTTGCGCCTCCCTTTTTGGGCCCAAAACTTGGCAAAGCGCTGGCAAAAGAAAAGCTGCCAGAACGACGTCTGCCACGTTATCACGATGACCCCACGCCGCTTATTTTTATCGATAGCGCCACGCCAAACCTCTTCTCAAGCTCCTCCTCATCCTGGGGCTCATCAAGCTCAAGCTCGTCATCTGGAAGTTCCTTTGACTTTGATATGGATGATGCTGAAGGCGAGGGCGCACTGTTAATTCTTGTGATCATTGTACTGGTTGCGATTCTTGGTGCTGCGCTTTCCATTATCTGGGTCTGGCTGCGTGGTATATGGAGAGCGGTCGCTCGCCTTGATGAACCACCGCTGTCCACCTCTCCCACACTCTGGGTGCGTACAGAAAAAGCAATGGACAAATGGGAGCGTTTTTTGCCGACCAATGACCTCGTCATTCGTACGCTCCATGCCATTAAACGCCAGATGGACTATCGTCGCCCACCTGATGATGACCTGCCTGCGCGTATCTTGATTCTTGCAAAACAGAAGAACAATATCCTGACAGGGCTTGATATCGCGTTTCATGAAGGGCTTGATCTCAATGAAGCCCACGAAATTGGAGCTCGCCTGGCAGGTATTCTGGACGGCCAGATCCTACTCGATAATGAAGGTGAGTTGGCGTTTGCATTTCCTCCCAAAGCTCTGGAAAAGCTGTCTAATTCAACGGATCGTGACCTCTGGGCAGAGTATATCTCCTTCAGTGGAGATATGATGATCAGTCGACGTGAATCACAACCTAAAAATAGTGTCCTCGTGAACCTCGTGGGTCTGACCTATTCTCATATCGTGTCTCTTACAAGGCTTGTTGCAGGAACTTATTTGATGGCTGTCATGGGCGCCATGTTCATCGCATCACTGGGCATTGGAAGCATCTTTATAAACATGATCCTGATGGGACTTCCCTTACTCATGGTCCTTGCCACAGCGACACTCATGACAACCAGCTACTACCTCGCCAAAATTAACGCGGAACACGGGATACGTCGTGATATCCGCCGCGCCACGTTCAAATGGATTCACTCTGCCATTGCTCGAGGTGAAGACCAGACTACATTTAATATTCTTACCAAACGCCTCGTGCGTGTGTTCAAACCTGCCTGGAGCAGCCTTGATGAGGATATTATCAACAAGGAAATTCAAGGCGTCGTCATTGACCTTGAACTGGAACCACTTGCCACATCTTCAGATATATCATCTCTGGCGTATGACCTGAGCACGCTGCGTCGCCGCCTTCAAGAAGACCAGACCTTTGCTCGGGTGTTCGACTTTGAACAGGTCGCTTTTGACTTTGAGGGACAGGCTGACGAGGTCGTCTTTGATACTGAAATCCAGCACGACCATGTCACCTCACTTGGATAAGTTTGGCTTGACTCATGACTCATGAACCCCACGCGCTGACAGATGTATCGACCATCAAGAACGCAAGACAGATGGTTGTGAAAGGACAGACCTTTAGCGGATGTTCAAGCCTGGTGTTTCTTATCAGTATTGTCTTGCTCATACCTTTTCTGGTTCTGTTCATCACAGGCATCGCCGCTGTGATGCATATCGAGTCAGGAGCCGAACCCATTGGTTATATTTTTATCGTACTGGGTTCTTATGGTCTTGGCATTGGTTCCTTGAGTTTGTGGGCATCTGTGCGCGCTGTGAAGCTCAATTTGCTTACATCAAAACAGGCCAGATCTTATCTGGACGACGTGCATAAAAAACAACAGGCACAGCAAGGTTCCATATCGATGTCATATCTGGATGATGCAAAATCAGGTGCGCTGGAACTCTCCGATGACTCTGCTCCTGAACGCATAAAATAACCCACGTAAACTACTGATTTTTAGTCAATTTTTGCATCTCTTTATCCTGTTCAGAGTTGACTTCTGGTGGTGCTTCAAAACCTCCTAACTGCGCGGTTTTCATGCCAAGTTCTCTAGCATGAAAACCCTCAGCAGGAATGATTTCGCCAACACGAAGCTCTACAGGAGCACGAAACCTCTTGAACGACTTGCGCGCTGCGCTCTCCTTTTTCGCCCTGCCAAAAGAGCTCCCCCACAAGCCACGCAAAGCAAGTGGGATCACAGGTACAGGTGTGCGTTCAATAATTCGCTCAATACCAGGTCGAAATGCATTGAGCTTTCCATCGTAGGTCACCAGACCTTCAGGAAAAATACATACTAGCTCTCCCTCTTCAAGCGCCCGTGCAATCTCATCAAATGCCTGCAACATCACATCTTCATCCTCACTTTTGGGCGCAATGGGAATGACATCAAGATCACGGAATAACCACCCCACAACAGGTTTGTTAAAGTAGGTATGATGCATAATAAAACGGGGAGGACGGTGACTAAACGCCGCAGCAACAAACATAAAATCAATATAGGACGGATGATTACACGAGATGACAGCAGCACCTTCCTCAGGAATGTGTTCTCGACCAGTCATTTTAAACTGATACACCACTCTGGTCACAACCCAGACCATGAACGCCCATACAAATCTTGGTAGCTTCTGATACACGATGCCAAAGACAAGGAAGTTCATCAGCGCTACACCAAGCACAATGCTGTTGAGCTCTACTCCCATATTCAGAGCAACAATCACACATCCCACAGCCACACTCATCATCATGACACTCAACCAGTTTGTCCCTGCGACAATGCTCGCCAAATTATCGTGCCTGGTGGTGGCATGAAGAAACGATTGCAGTGGAATCAGAAATATCCCTCCAAAAAAGGCGAGCGCAAAGAGTTGGAGTGTAAAACCATAAAATCCCACGGAGGTCATTGCGTGTGATAGATTTGAAAACTGCTGCTCGGGGACACCCACGATCCACAACACAAGACAGCTTATGCTCAGACCAAGCGATGCAAATGGAACCAGCCCAAGCTCAATTTTATCTCGAGCCAGACGTAGACAGGTCCAGAGACCGCATAAAAGACCACTTGCAAATGCACCAAACACAATGACCATACTGGTGCTCATGTCGGCCATAAGCTGTCGTGCGTAAAATGGGCTGAGCGCAAAGAAAGTCGCGCCTACGAACCAGAACCACCCCACGCCAAGTGCGCTCAAAAACCTGCTCTCGCGCTCTCGTAATGGCTCAAGAAATCGCTCAGTATATGTCGTGGCACTCTGTGATTTTGAAGTGTGCGAAATGAATCGTAAACCCATCTCTCGTAGCACAACTGAAACGAGTAATATAACAGCATAAATCACTGTGAATAATATATTTTTATCGGGACCATCCCATAACACACCGAGGCATGTTCCGATGAAAATTGCGATCAGAGAGATGCCTTCAAACCATCCATTGAGCTTTAAATATTCTCGCTCCTGGAGCTCTTCAGACTGCACAAGACAGGGAAACTTGAGCACAGCAAACATCGCTGAACCTGCACCTTTGAATAACAGCATGATCGAGGCGAGCACGACATTTCGACTCCATAAGGCAAGGACAAAGCCTGTGATGGCCAGACATTCTCCAAGCAATGTGGCGCGCACAATAAGAGTGTTGCGGTTGAGTTTGCTCGATATCCACACTCCAAAGGGCATCACAAGCAACAGAGGTATCACAATCAGAGCAATGCTCCACAGAAGATACATGCTTGATGGAATACAAAAAAAATGACCTCCATACTCATAATGCACAAACTCCACGAGATGCTGTCGCATGACATGATCACCAAGAACCTGGATCAATGTCCCCGACAACCAGGGAATCAAGATACGTAACTTGAACTTCACGACGTGCTCTCCTTCAAACTCAGTATGCTCTGCTGTCTTTTGCATTCATATTCATGGTTATAGACCTGCCAAAGATCGCTTTGCAATTCTCAATCCGTCACACATATTTTGACTCATCTCGTGATCATGCCATGCAGAGGGCTTTGTAATGTGTTTGAATGATATTGAATCGATCATTTTCGGTATGTACAACATGTTGGCGTGTACATTTAATGTATGTCTGAAGTGCGTCCTTGACTCAGTCCACGTGGAGTTGCTCTCTCATGTCTTTTGGTGACCTGCGAAGTTTGTTTCAATCCCATCACTCTGATGAAGAGATCTGGGCCACGTTGTGTGCTTTTCTTGATGCCGAAATTCTGAGCGATGATGAATGGGTGAGGGCGCTTGGCTACATTCAGGGTCAGTTAAGGCGTTGTGATCCTGCAAAACTCAAGGCTCCTGTGCACTGGGTTGATGACCTGTTTCATTACAAGAATCCACGTCATATGCTGGTTGCAAAGCATCTTGATACCACAGGACGAGATATTGGTGATGAATGCGTTCTGGATATGACATCATCATCCTGTGTCTCCAACCTGAGCCACCTGTCCATGGGCTACACCTACCATGCAAACGTGCGCTTTGAGTCGCTTGATTATGGCTGTGTACGTGAAATCGTCACATGCCCTCACCTTGCGCAAATCGAGTCACTCGCGTTTACGGGGCAGCACCTTCGACCTGATAGCCTTGTCGCGCTCATGGATGCCGACAATGTGTTTCAACAGTTAACTTCTCTTGATTTTAGCTTCAACGATTTAAACTTTTTAAGACCTGTGGACTTCAACGCAGTGCGCACGCATCAGCTTGAACATCTGGTGCTGGAAGGTTCCTTTCTTAGTGAACAAGGTGTACGTACACTGGCTATATCTGGAAATCTAGAGAATTTAAAATCATTAGACTTATCAAATAATTACGAACTTGAAACACACCATATCACACCTCATTTGGCGCGTATTTACCGTCTTGAATCATTGAGCTTACGAGGACTCCCAATGTCCTCATCAAGCCTGCTCAATCTGCTTGTTTCTCTGAGCACCACATCACTTGAAACACTTGATATAAGCGCCATGCGTTTATCTGAGGGGAGCAATGTTCTGGAGGTTATTCATGCGCTTGAAGCTCCCACATGTGCCTCGCTCAAAACCTTGCATCTTGATGATTACTCCTGTGCACAGATTGACGTGGAACGCCTTATTGAGCACTGGAACAGGTGTGCCATGACATCATTGCACACAGTGTCCTTGAAACAGTGGGATTTTCAAAAAGCTCATTTGAGCTGGCTTGTACATCTGATGGAGGAGGGCATCACGGTGCTCGACTGCCAGGATGCTCACCTTGATCTGACATCTCTTGAGCTGTTGTTATCCTTGCTGACCATGGATGTGAATTGCACGCTTGTGATCTCGGACAGGTTTCTTCCTGAACATGAGGAGGATATTCTTGCGCTTGTGGCCAGAGGGCAACCTCAAGGTGTCACTGTTCAGGTGAATTACTCCTCACTTCCACCATTTTAAAAACTCGTTTTACTCCCCCTCATCATTTTTTGTTATGTAAACTTATATTACAAGTAAAAGAGAATTGAATCAGGCGAGGGACCGTGTATGGTTGGTGAGCGCTTGTCAGATGCGCTTTGAGTTGTTATGAGCTTGCATCTTATCTGTTTGTTTTTATTTACTTCTTCTTCGTAAATTTATGAGCTTCCTCACAGATCGCCTCCGTACAGAACTGGACTGTCGACAACTTGCTGAACATTATGGCGTGCGCTTTCGCAAACGCTCCACAGGTTGGTGGCTTGCTCACTGTTTTAACTCGGAATCTCACCGACGCGGGGACCGTAACCCATCACTTTCCATCAGTGCTCAGGGCTACAAATGTTTCAGTGCCAACTGCGCCATCTCGGGTGATGCATTCACCATGATTGCTCACTTTGAAGGGCTCTCCTTACGAGAGGACTTTGAAGAGATACTCAAAATTGCGAGCGCCAAGGCGAACCTTGATTACTCCACGCTCAGGTTAGAGGAAAAACAACGCCATACCTCCAGACCTGTATACAAGAACCCTACGCAGTGGAAGCGCTACAAAAAGCGTGAAGAACGTGAACGACGTCGGCGCAAAACAGACCAGCTCAAATATGGTGCGTTATCGCCAGCAAGTAATCCTCTAACTCAGCCTGAACCAAAACCAAAGGCACCCTCCGAGGACTTGCGACAGACCATTTACCGCTTCATGGTGAGTACGCTTGATCCCAACACACCCCCTCCATTAAACGACCACTTCCCCGATCCTTTTCAAGATGCGTTCTCCATTGATCCTCGCCATAAACGCCTGGAAATCATGCAGAATATCTGGGACATTGTGGCTCCACTTGACCTCTCTGACCAGGCGGTAAAGTGGCTAAAATCAAGGGGAATCAACCCCGATATTGCGCATGCCTATGGATGTCGCGACTGGTCCAGTGCTGCTGATCAACTCCGCGAGTTGCTCTCCCTCTACTCTGTGGAGGAACTTGAGCAAACGGGCCTTGTGCGCACACAACAGAACAAGCAAAAGATATGGACGGGACTTCGTGCTCTTCAGCGTGAAGATTGGGCTCAGGGCCTTGGCGTACCTGTTGTTCATCCTGGCTGGCCTGTTGCTCCTATTGCCTGGCGATGGCGTCTGTTTAATCCATTCAAGACACGTGATGGCAAGTCCTTCAAGGCCATTGCTCAGTACAGTGGCGAACCTCACATGCCATCCTTACCTCTGGGCATGACTCCTCCCACATCATCTGCGCTCAAGGATCTTTCACGATGGCCTTCTTTGAGTAGTACCCCTGAAGAGCCGCGCTATGCTGTGGTCCTGTGCGAGGGCGAACCTGACTGGCTCAGCGTGGCCGAGGTATCAAGTCACATTGAAAGTGATCTGTATATTGTGCCTGTGGGACTTATCGCCATGAGCCATGGTTACCCTCCTCATATGTCAGGTATTCTTGAAGGCGCTGAACGTATTGTGTGTGTCATGGACAGAGGAAACACCAATAAGAAGTATGCGCTTACAGGCGGCGAGGTTGTCGTGGAGCAGGTTCGAGGCACCTTGCTTTATCAGGCGATGATGAATAATGAACCTTTTGAACATGCCTTTAACCGCATTGAAAACAAGATCGTCAGCTCCTTGCAAAAGGATGACTTTGATGTCAACGACCTACATAAACATGGTCAACTTCAACCCCTTATTGAACAGTTATTTGGAGATCTATTGTGAGCAATGAAGAGAACCCTCCCGAGGATAATGCACCGCTGACTGACGGAGAAAATCGCGATGAAACTCCTGAGGAGAATCCTGTAAAAGAACTCTGGCGAGAAGCCTGGGACTGGCGAAAAAGTCAGGAAAAAGAGCGTCGTGCAGATCGTATTGAAGACCTCAAGAGTATGCGCAAGGATCTTCATGATAATGCGCGTGCCATTGATGATGCGTTGGCTGAGCTTGAAGGTAAAGGGGACTGGACCCAGCTCATGAAGCCACTCAAGAACTTTGGCTGGCTTCATTCCGAACCTCCTCCTCGCCTGGCGCTCCTTGAATACAACCAGGATTGCGTCTTGCCTCTTGGCAAGGTGGGTTTCTTTGTTGGCGAGGGTGGTATTGGTAAGAGCTGGGCATTGACGCAGCTTGCCATCTCCGTGTGCACAGGTTCCTCCTGGCTTCAAACCTACAGGGTTCCTGAATATGCCATGGGTGGAGTGGTGATGGCGATGGGTGAGGAAGATCCTCACGAGATGCATCGCCGTATTCACAACATTGTCAGCACGTTGGATCTGGCGGAGCATCACCTGAGTATGTTGGAGAGCAGGTTGTTCCCCTTGCCTCTGTCGGGCTTTTTCATGGAGTTTCTTGAAGATGGTGAGCGCAGTTTTGAGCATGAACGTTTTGAACAGCTTCTTATCAAGCATGCGCCCGAGCAGGGCTGGAAGTTGATCGTGCTCGATCCTGCGAGTCGTTTCATGGGTGTGGATGCAGAGAAGGATAATGCCTATGCGACACGTTTTGTGCAGTTGCTTGAGAGGCTGACACAGCTTCCAGGTAACCCTACAGTATTGTGTGCGCACCATACCACCAAGGCAGCAAGAACAAGTAGCGTGGGCGCACGTAGTGTGGCCGCTCGTGGAGCGAGTGCGTTGACCGATGGTGCGAGGTGGCAGGGCAACCTGTTTACACCTGTGGACGAGGCCAGTGACGAATTCCAGGACCATCTGGCGGTCTTCCAGATCACCAAATCAAACTACGGTCCAAAGCCGCCTGGGTTGTACCTCAAGCGCAAGGAAGGAAGTGGTGTGCTCGTGCCATTTCACGACACTGGAGCATCAGACAACTACCAGACAGTCACGGGACACACGGGGAATTTTGATCAGGACCAGCACTTCTTTAGCAAGGAAGATACACGAGACTTTGCCTCGAAGTCTTCACGTCAGACTACACATATCAAGCCAAGTTGGACTGAAGATATCGACTGGTAAGCACGTTTCAGAGACAAAAAAAGCGGCCCTCAGGGCCGCTTTTTTTGTCTCTGAAACGTGCTTTTTACCAAAACGATCCACAAAAGCTATTACGTTTTGTCCTCAAATTCGATTCGATCCACAAAAGCTATTACGTTTTGTCCTGACCACCCGATGTGCGTACAGGGTGTATGTGGGTGTGGGACATGGGTGCTTCCATGTGAATTGATGTGTATTCAGGGGTATAGACAGGGGTCTTTCTACGCATTTGGGGGTAAAAACGATCCACAAAATCCATTACGTTTTGTCCTCAGGTTCAGTTTGATCCACAAAAGCTATTACGTTTTGTCCTCGAGATGGTCTCTGAACAGGTGAGTTTAGGTGCGAAAACGATCCACAAAATCCATTACGTTTTGTCCTGAGTTTTATTTGACGGGTATATTTAAGACCTAAAAGACGGGTCGTTGTTTTTATAAAAATAGTATTTTTAAGCAATAAAAACGATCCACAAAAGCTATTACGTTTTGTCCTCAGGTTCAATTCGATCCACAAAAGCTGTAACGTTTTGTCCCGATATTATTGGTCTAATAGACCTAGTTCGGCGTGAAAACGATCCACAAAAGCTATTACGTTTTGTCCTGAACCAAGAAAAAATCCATTACGTTTTGTCCTGAACCGTCATTCAATCACGAAAATCCATTACGTTTTGTCCTCCGATCCACAAAAGCTATTACGTTTTGTCCTCCGATCCACAAAAGCTATTACGTTTTGTCCTGCCGATCCACAAAAGCTATTACGTTTTGTCCTGAGCTTTTTTTGGGGTACCCTCTGATCCCCGCATTTTAAGCGGTCGATCGACTAGAACTTTTGTCTGGTGGATTGCAAGAGAATAAGATCTATAGAGAATTCTCTATAGAGAATTCTTTATAGAGAAATTACGCGCATGCGCGAGCTTGCCCTTTGGGGGGCAAGCTCGCGCTGCGCGTTTCGAACAAAAATAAAAAATGGACCTGATTTTTTTATTAAAAAAATCAGGTCCATTTTTTATTAAAATTTTCTCGACGAAAATTTAGAAAGTTTGAAGAAGGCCAAATCTTCCTTACCTGATTGTGATCAAGAAATTTTTCTTGAAAATCGCTAAAATTTCGCGATTTTTGGCTTAAAATCGCGAAAAATACTTAATTATCAACGTTTTAATTCAAAAATTGCGTTTTTTATGGGCCTGCATCGATCTGTCATGGATCGATGCACTTTTGGATTTGATCCACAAAAGCTATTACGTTTTGTCCTGAATCGTCGTTCAATCCACCGAATCCATTACGTTTTGTCCTGAATCGGTGACCAATCCACCGAATCCATTACGTTTTGTCCCGAGATGCAAGAAGTGCTTGGAAGTCTCGCCCTGGCGAGTTATGAAGGGATCTGTTCACCCTCAAGAAGGCGAGAGTTTTGGGGTGGTTGTGATATCATTTTTCCGTGAATTTCTGTGATGATGCTAGATTTTATCTCCAAAGATTTACCTGACTGGTTCAAGCGCTCGACGTTGTTGTTGCGCACCAGGGTGGTGCTTGGCGAGCTTGACGATGAAGCTCCTGGAGAGACCTTGCGTCAGTTGATTTCACAGGGATTGAGCGATGATCATGACCAGCTGGTGGTTGATTTTTTGACCTATGGAGACTTGCTTTCTGCAGACAACGAGGACTGGGTGAGCAAGGTGTTGATGCACCGCAAGACCTTGTTGAAGATGCTTAGCCATGCACACCATCGGCTTGATGTGCGCTACGAAGAAGGCAAGAAGTATGTTGCTGAAAACGTGGAGTTTTTTAGTGGTTGGGAGAGTCTCGTTAATGAGGCCACAGACTATCAGCTCAACGAGAACAAGCCCTGGTGGAGGTCGGGTGATCCGCTTCTGAATTTCAGTGAGATTTTGACGCATGGGAAAGACGTTAAAGCTTTGAAATCAAGTGGTTTTCGTCGAATTGATCAGAGCGTGTATGTTGAGCGTATTCGTCACACGATGATGCGACACCTGTTGGCGGATCTGGATCATCGGCCCGTGGAGTTGTACCTCGCAGCGCGAGTGCTCGTGGTGTATGCCATGGAGCAAAGACTCTGGAAAAAGGTTGGATTACGGACACTTATCAAGAACCATACGACGGTTCTTCTCTCCAAGTGTCAGGAAGCCTTGGCGCGCCAGCATGCGTTGTTGCCGATGAAGCCTCTGTACTCGTTGCCACGCGAGGCGAATAACATTTCAAAGTTCTTTGTGTCTCGTGCAGAGGACCTCGTGCTGGAGGACAAGAAGTCGATTGTGCGCGGGACGTTGAAGCGCTCGGGTGTGAAGGTTGTGACGGATCAGGGCGGTCAGCGAACGCTCTTTTTTGATGCAGACCTGGTGACAAAGCGTTCGGGCAAGCAGGATGCATACATCTCGCTTGAGCTAGCCACACCTCAGGCGGATATTCTGGGTGCGTTGATGAAGGCAATTGAGCAGTTCAACGTGGAGCCAGGTGTGTTTGAGCACTTGCCGCGAGTGTGTGCCGGGATGTTTGCCGCAGCACATCGAGATCGCAAGTTGCAGTTCAACTATCCAGGTACGTTCTGGGATACGGAGTCAGGCAACAGGCTGTGTCGCATCATTGGGTTTAATCCCGATAATGGTCGGCACCGCAAGCGTGTGCAAGATGCGCGGTTGTTGTTGCAGAACTTCTTTCTTCATCGTGAGGTCAAGGGGCGTGATGAGCAAGGTCGTAAGATCGAGCTCAAGTGGTCTGGACCGATTATCGAGGCGAGGCGAGCGAAGTTGGAGCTGTCGATCGACAAGAGAGAAGGGATGAGTGATCATCATGTCTTTCAGTCCTTTTCTATTTCCAAGGAGTTGTGGGAGATGACACTCCCTGAGGATGAGGGAGGCTCTCCATCATTTATGCTCCTTGATGAGCGTGCGTTTGCTCTGGATGATCGTAGCTCCTTGCCCTTCAATATTTATTGGACGCTCGTCAACCGTGCTTACATGGGAGCGTATACAAGCGTCCCAGAGGACCGCGTGCAACCTGACGGGACATTCAGCCCACGGTTGTGGACGTTGCATGACTGGGCGGGCATGGAGAACACGTACATCAAGGTGAAGCGTATCAAGCAACGGTTCACCGAGGCGCTCGATCTGATGGTCGAACATGGACTGTTATTGTCCTGGCAGTGCGATGTACTGAGCGAGAGTCGTCAGAGCACGCTTGAAGATTTGAAGACGGCCAGGGTTCAGGTGCGCTTCTCGGAGGAGCAACTGGACAACTTCCCGGATACGATCATGAAGGTTGCAGGGTCGTCACATGCACGACTGAGCTGAGCTGTGTTCGGGTCGATTTGAAATTACGAAATTCAGGGGAATAAGATTCGTGCGGAATAAAAATTATCAAGATGTGCTTGATTATTTTTGAGGCTGCACTTATTAATTCATTTCAAGCATTAATGAGTTTTGACTCATTAATGCTTTTATACGTTTGTTATGTGTTTATCAGTGTATGAAACCATCTCACAAGAGCACAGGTTAAGTTATCTATCTTCCCTGTATACCTTGATTTTTTACCCACCTTATTACCCATGTATGTCCTATGGCACGTCCAGTCAGTATTTCAGATGAACAAATTTTGGAGGCTGCGCAGCAGCTCATTCTTGAGAAAGGCCTGGATGCGACGACGCTTGAGATAGCTCAGCATGCAGGCGTGTCGGAAGGCACCGTATTCAAGAGGTTCAAGACCAAGGAGCAGCTCTTTGTGGCGGTGCTCACACATGACCTGTTTCAACATAGTTGGATTCAGGTGCTTCATGACTATTCGGGAAGAGGAGATGTGCGTGCAAATCTTGAGCTTATCGCCGAGCGGATGCTCAATTTCTACATCGGAATGGTTCCCAAGATGCATATGATCATGTCCCGTCATGGGGATCTCAAGCAGAAGCTTATGAAGAATCCTGATACGTCACCACCGCTCAATGGCATTCGTCAGTTGGAAAGGTTTCTGAAAAAAGAAAGGGAGTTAGGAAGGCTCAAACCTCATAACTCGGAGCACTATGCACGCATCCTCATCTCCACCATGCATCACTTTGCTGTGATGGAAAGTATGGATATCAATCAATATCTTACGCTCTCAAAGGAAGAGCACATTCGTCAAACTATCGCTGTGTTATTTGAACCTTTGATTTTAGAATAAATTTGTAAATTATTTTAAATAAAATCAATGCGTTATCCCATGTTTTTACGTGAGGCTTTTTATGTATATTTACCGCCATGCTCAGTCATGGCTTTCTTCTTCCACCATGGTATTACTCCTGGCTTTGTCCACGCAGGTCGCATGTTTTGGTAACCAAAAGGTACCAGATGTGAAAGAGACTGTGGAAATGCCAGCATCATTTGCGACATTGGAGCAGCAGGATCACGAGCTCCAGAAAGTTCCTCTGGACTCCTGGTGTTCTGATTTCAATCAGCCCGAGCTTGATCGGGTTGTGAATCTGGCGTTTGAAAAGAACCTGAACCTCATGGCGAGCTGGGCAAGGCTTGAGCAAAGCGCAGCGATACTGGAGCAAACGAGGTCCAATCGGATGCCTCAGGCAAACTTGAATGCCAATGCGTCTCGAAGCAAGTCACCTGCGTTTGGAGGTCAAAACATTCCTGGCCAGCCCACTTCCTTTACCAACAGTTTGTATCGCGTTGAAGGCACGGTCGCGTATGAGGTCGACCTGTGGGGGAAACTGGCGGCGCAACGCGAAGCTGCCGAGTTTGATTACCAGGCTAGTCGTGCAGATGTGGAGACAGCGGCGTTGTCGTTGACATCATCTGTGGCAGAGGCATGGTTTGATGTGGTTGCAGCTCAACAGAAGTATGAACTGATTGAGGAGCAAATCAAACTGAATGAGCGCTATGTGGAGTTGTTGGAGCTTCGCTTTGAACAAGGTTTGTCAAGTATTCTGGACATTAACCAGCAGCGCCAGCAGATTCAATCGCTCCTGGCTCAGCAACGTAATGTGGAGCAACAACAGGTGCTTGCAAGGCAGCGTCTCGCGGTGCTGCTGGGAGCTACGCCTGAACAGGCAAAGACACTGTTCACCGTGGAAGGTTTGACGCTCCCCACCTTGAACACTATTCCTGAAGTGGGTGTGCCTGCGGACTTGTTGGAGCGTCGCCCTGATTTACGTGCGGCCTCACTTCGACTGGAAGCCGCTAACAAGCGTATTGCAGTGGCAGTGCGCGAACGTCTTCCCACATTACAGCTTTCCTTGAGCACATTTTTGCAGGCGTTGGAACTTGCCAACCTCGTCAATGATGTCTTCTGGAGCGTGGCTGGAGCAGCCACACAACCTCTCTTTGATGGTGGTCGTAGACGACAGGAAGTCGTTCGCGCAGAAGCCGCTCAAAAAGAGGTTTTTTATACCTATGCAAATACACTGTTGACGGCCCTGAATGAGGTTCAGAGCGCGCTTGTCTCGGAACATTATCAGGCTCAGTTTATCGAGGACCTTCAACAGCAACATCAGATCGCGGAGACGTCCTTGACGCTTTCAAGAGAGCGTTATCAGCGCGGTAATTTCGATTTTTTACGCGTACTTACAGCCCTTCAATCCCTCCAACAAATTGAGCAAAGTATGGTCGACGCTCAACGACTGCAGCTCACCAACCGCGTACAGCTTTGTCGCGCTCTTGGTGGTTCCTGGACTCAAGACCTTCAGCCACCCAAGACCAACTCATCAGCACAATCAAGCGCGTCAAAGTAAGAGAGTTTTTCATATGTTAAAGACAGTTATCAAGATCCTCCTCCCTCTGCTCATTCTGGGTGCTGCCATCGGTTGTGCTACCACCCTGGTCAAGAGTCGCCCCAAACCCCCCAAACAAGAGCGTCAAGTTCAGGCATACCTCGTTCAAGCCATGCCCGTGGAGAAGAAGTCACATCGTATTGATGTGCGCGCCAAGGGTACGGTCACCGCAGCCAGAAGACTTCAGGTGCAACCGCAGGTGACAGGCCGCTTGCGCTCAGTCTCGGACTCGGCCATTCCTGGCGGTATTGTGAAAAAAGGCGATGTGCTCGCGCGTATTGATGCCACAGATTACCGCCAAAATCTCAATGAAAGCCAGACTGGTCTTGAAGATGCCAAGGCTCGCCTTGCACAGGAACAGGGCCAACAGATTATTGCACAGCGTGAGCTGGAGCTTTTTCAACAAACTCAAGAAAGTAATGAGCAACAGTCCTCTCTGGATGACACATCACTTGCGTTGAGACAGCCTCAGCTCAAGATTGCCAAGGTCGCCGTGCAGGCAGCCGAGACGCGTCTGGAGCGCGCAAAAACAAACCTCTCAAGAACCACGCTCAAGGCTCCATTTAACGCGCTTGTATTGAGTGAATCCATGGAGAATGGTCAGCTTGTTACACCTCAAAGCGTGCTCGCTACCATTGTGGGTACGGATGCTTTCTGGATTCGTGCCAGTGTACCCATGTCCCAGCTTTCAAGAATTGCCATCCCTGGCTTTAACTCCAAGGAAGCGTTGGGAAGTGAAGTGACCGTGGAGATCGATGCAGGAGAGCAGAAGTCCTCACGAAAGGGTCATGTGCTGCGCCTCCTTGGTGAGCTTGATCAGGTCGGTCGCATGGCTCAGATTATGGTGCAGGTTGACGATCCTTTGCTCCTTGAGAGTGAGAACAAAGAAAAGGGAATGCCTTTGTTGTTAGGAGGATACGTTGATATTTTGTTCGCTGGTTCGCAAGAAATGCAGCTTGTGCAGATTCCTCGCCAGGCCATTCACAATGGTGATGAGGTCTGGGTCTATGCCAACGATAGTACGCTTGAGATCAGGACCATTCATGTGATGGCAACCTTTGAAGATTATGTGCTCGTGTCCTCTGGTATTGAAGAGGGCGAACTCCTTATCACAAGTCAGATTGGCTCACCTGTGTCAGGTATGCAGCTTCGACGTCTTGAAGAATCCTCGACATCAGCAGCCAAGGGAGGTGACAAGTGAGTTCAGAACCCTCAGATACGCCTGAACAAACTCAGGCATTTTACAAAGGCCCCGTGGCCTGGATGACTCAGAATAGCGTCGCTGCAAACTTGCTGATGATGATGTTGCTCATTGGCGGTGCGATGATGATCTCAAACCTCAAGCAGGAGGTTTTCCCCGAGGTCGAGCTTGATACGGTCAGCGTCACCATTGCGTACCCTGGAGCATCTCCAGCCGAAGTGGAACAAGGTACAATCCTTGCCATTGAAGAAGCAGTTCGCGATGTTGAAGGGATCAAAGAGATTACATCCACGGCCAATGAGGGCTCTGGTATGGTGTATGCCGAGCTTATTTTGGGCACAGACCCTGATGAGGCTCTCAACGACATCAAGAGCTCTGTGGACCGTATTACGTCGTTTCCAGGCGATTCAGAACGACCCGTGATCAGCCTGCTGGATAACAAACGCGCTGTGGTCAGTATCATTGTCGCGGGCGACTACGATGAAGGCACCATCAAGGGGCTCTCCGAACGTGTGCGTGAAGACTTGCTTGCACGTGATGACATCACTGTCGTTGAAGTGACAGGACTCCGTGATCCAGAGATCAGCGTGGAGATTCCTCAGGAAAAGCTACGATTGTATAACCTGACTCTTGATCAGGTCGCGACGAGCATTTCTCAGGCATCCGTGGAGCTGCCTGGTGGTGGTATCAAGACCTCCAGTGGCGAGGTGCTCTTGCGTACCACAGAGCGTCGAGAAGTTGGAAGTGAGTTTGATGATATCATCGTGCTCAGTCAGCCTGATGGCACCAATGTGACTATTGATGATCTTGGTGAGGTCAAGGACACCTTCCAGGAGGTTGATCAGTTCCTCAAGTACAGGGGCAAACCTGCGGCTCAGGTGACGGTGTATCGTGTGGGTAAACAAACGCCCATTGAGATCTCCAACGCTGTCAAGGATTACCTTGAGAACAACCGTCAGAACTTCCCAGAAGGCGTGGAGCTTGCGATGTGGGATGACCGCTCCGAGATCTATCGTGACCGTATCAGTCTGTTGCTCAGGAACGCTTTTCAGGGCTTGATTCTTGTCCTGATTGTGTTGGGGCTCTTTCTCGAGATCAGGTTGGCGTTCTGGGTGACATTGGGGATTCCAATCTCGTTCCTGGGTGCGATCCTCTTCATGCCGATGATGGACGTATCACTGAACATGATTTCGTTGTTCGCCTTTATTCTGACACTCGGCATTGTGGTCGATGATGCCATTGTGGTGGGTGAAGCCGTCTTCAAGCATCGTAAGGATGGGATGGGTCCTCTGGAAGCAGCCATTGCAGGTGCCAAGGAGGTTGCAGTTCCTGTGATTTTCTCGGTGTTGACGACCGTGATTGCCTTCTCTCCGCTGCTCTTTGTACCTGGCACACGAGGTAAGTTCTTCAAGGTGATTCCCCTCGTTGTGATTCCAATTTTGTTGTTATCACTTGTGGAGTCACTGCTTATTTTGCCCTCTCACCTTTCTCACCACACGCCACCTTCAAAGAAGGGCTTGCTTGGCATGATTAACAGTGCTCAGCAATGGTTCTCTGACAAGGTTGAGGCAGGCATTAAGAATTACTATCAACCTCTGGTCAAGGCATCTATTCGTCAGCGCTATCTGACCATTTCCATTGGCGTGGCCTGCCTGATTCTTACAGTGGGAGCCATTGGTGGTGGCCTTGTAAAGTTCACCTTCTTCCCAAAGATCGAAGGTGATGTGGTCACAGCAAACATCGAGCTTCCCTTTGGAACCTCTGCGGCCAAGACAGAAGAAGTCCTGGACAGAGTTGTCGCAGGGCTTGATGAAACCTTTGAGAAGTCTGGTGGATTTGATGCCATCGGGCGAGGTACGCTCGCTGAGTTGGGTGCGATTGGACGTAATGGTAGCTCAAACCCTGGTATTCCATCGAGCGGAAGTCACGTGGCAAGTGTGCGTGTGTTCCTGAAACCGATGGATGAACGCAATATCGGAACAGCTGAATTTGCAAAAGTTTGGCGAGATATTGTGGGCGAGGTTCCAGGCGTCGAGAGCATGACGTTTGAGTACAACACAGGGCCTGGAGGCGGTAAACCTGTCGATGTCGAAATCAGTCACCCCGATATGGAAGTGTTGCAAGCTGCGGCGACCGATGTGGCTGAGAAACTCACCGACTATCAGGGTGTGATGGATATCAATGATGGCTTTGCGCTGGGTAAAGAACAGCTTGATTTCCAGCTCAAACCCGCAGCAAGAAGCCTTGGTTTGACAGAGTTTGGCCTGGCTCGACAGCTTCGCTCCGCGTTCTACGGTGCAGAGGCTGTGCGACAGCAACGAGGTCGCGATGAGATTCGCGTCTTTGTGCGTCGACCTTTGAGCGAGCGTCAGTCCGAGTTTGCCATTGAAACGCTCCTGATCAGGACTCCTCAGGGAGGTGAGATTCCTCTTGCTGAGGCAGCCGAAATCAAGCGTGGACGAGCCTACACTTCGATTATTCGTCAGAATGGTCGACGACTTGTGCACGTGACCGCTGATATTGATACCAAGGTCACCACGGCCAATGATGTGATTCCAAACTTGCGTGAAGAGGTCTTGCCCAAGATCAAGGCAAACTATCCAGGTTTGAGCTTCAGTTTTGGTGGTGAGAGCCGCGATCAAGCAGAGTCCATGGGCGCGCTTGGTTCAGGTCTGGCGTTTGCCCTGCTTGTTATGTTTGGTTTGATGGCCATTCCATTCAGAAGTTATGTGCAACCTTTGATTGTGATGAGCGCGATTCCATTTGGCGTTGTGGGTGCTGTGCTTGGTCACGTACTCATGGATTATAGCATCAGCTTGATCAGTGTGATGGGTATTGTGGCGCTTTCAGGTGTTGTGGTGAACGATTCGCTGGTGCTTGTGGATGCAGTCAACCAGTATCGGCGTACAGGTATGGATTTGTTTGAAGCCATTGTCACAGGTGGTGTGCGACGCTTCCGTCCAATTTTGCTCACTACATTGACCACGTTCTTTGGTCTTATGCCCATGATGCTGGAAACCTCAACACAGGCAAGGTTCCTCATTCCGATGGCGATTAGCCTTGGTTTTGGTATCCTGTTTGTGACCGTGATTACCTTGATTCTTGTCCCTGTGCTTTACATGATTGTGGAGGATATTCGTTTGCTTGTCCTCAAGATTGTTGCCTTCTACAAGGACGAAGATATCTCTGCAGTGACAGTTGAGGTCCCAGGAGGAGAGCATCCTACTGATGATGTTGAACAAGACTCCGACAGAGACGACAACACAGCATCAGAATCAGGTCCAGCGTTTGATGGTAACTTGAGATAACCATCAAAGAGCCAACACAGAACAGGCGAGCCCCCTTGCTATCAGCAAGGGGGCTCGCCTGTTCTGTGTTGGCTCTTTGACTTTGATTACTGCTCGTAGGCTCCAATATCAGCGGAGGCGCCCTGGGGTCTGAGTTGCCCAAGGAAGTCTGTGATGATCGTGGCTCTGATCAAACCCGCATCAACCGCAGGACTTGTGGGATCAACCTCCAACATATCGTTGATGAACAGGGGGTCGGCAAACAGATCCTGCGTCATGTAGCTTGGTGCATAAGGTGCCACGTTTTGTCGTGCATATGCGTAATCCAGGTTATGAATCAGGTTGTTTTGAAGAAGTCCCTGAGAGAGGTCCACGGTGGCGTTGTAGAGGTTCACACCAGCGGTGTTGCTTGAGACAAATTCAGCAGCAAGAATGGTGTTAATGACCTCAACCACGGTCGTTACTGAGGCGTTACGGAGGTTGATGAGATCTCGCCTTGAAGCGAGCATAGCACCAGCCAGCTCAATGGTATTGTTTATAATACCAATGTAGGTGAAGTTCTGTGCATTCGTGACATCAAGTGCGTTCTGTGTGATGCCCTTGATGATGCTGTTTGTAAGTTGGAATGTGGCAGAAGCACTGCTTTGTTGAACCCTGATGCCTGTTGTATTTGCAAGGTTTTGAGCATCGATAAAGACGCTGTCCAGTAGAACTTCTGTAGGGTTTGTGCCCTGTCCTCGAATATCCAGACCAAGTTGCCCCTCATAACCCATGAGGATTTGAATATCTTCAAGCGTCAAGGTTGAGGTTGGTGTGCTGATGACAGCATCCACAGGCGCACGGTCCACCACCATGATGGAGGGCATACCTGTATAGGATGTCGTGGGTATGGATGTATGTTCAACTGTGATGGTGGACAACGTGTTGTTGTGTGACCCTGAGCCTAACAGTTCAATGGCACGGTCGGCATCGCTGATTGTGATGTTTGAAAGTGTTGAATAAGCAATATTATTCAAGTATATACCACGTTCAGAAACTTGCGCCATGGTTATGTTTTCAAGCGTCAAGTTCTCGAAATACTCCAATCGGATGCCTTCTCTTGCTTGTGCATCAATTTGAATGTCTGTGATGGAAGGGTGCTCCTGAGTCTGGCTCCAGTCCACGAGTTGATTGCCACGTACAATCAGTGCAGCAGAGTTTGTTTGCAGGTCACCTTGAAGGGTGAGGTTCTCAAGTTTGATGACTCCATGATCAAGGTTATTGAATCTGAGCTCGATGGGTTCTTGATCAAGTTCAAGCGTCAGGTTTGAGAGTTCAATGATGTTGGTTGCAGGTTTGAGCAGCTCGTTTTCACTCCAACCTGTCAGCAGAGGTTTTTGTTGGTTGTCCACGATGCCCTTAACTTTGATGCCTTGCTCCGCGAAGTTGAGGCCATCAAAGACGTTGAACTCGGCAGGACAGAGCTCAAGAGTCCCACCTTCGTTCAATGCACGTGCCGCGAGTATGGGGGAAAACGTGTTTGTATCCTGACAGTTTGCAGATTCAGTACCCACTCTCACGATATCCTGGTCACGTGCGAGCATATCGGTATGAATGCCATAGTGCATTTCGGAGAGTGTGGGGTTGAACAGATAGAAGCTCATCTCAAAATCAGAGGTTTGTTCAGCCAATGCGTAACTGCTCTGAGATGCATCCTGGGTTACCTTGAGTGAGAGCTGTCCACCAAGCCTCGGTGCGGTGATGGATGGTGATGTATCAAGGAGGATGGGGTTGAAGTACATCAGATGCGAGCCAGGCTTATTAACCTTGAACCTCTGAATATCACCCTCATTGAGCTGCATTTCTTGTTGGCTCACAGAGGAGCGTGTCTTTTTGTTATAAGTAATTGGAAGTTCTGGTAAAACCTCACCAATGACCACATCATATTGTGTGGCCTGTTGAGGTGGTGAAATAGGGTTGATGGTGAACAGATGCCAGCCTGATTCGGCGGCTGTGAACAGGTAAGAGTTGGGTGTAAAAGGTGCCCTCAGAGGTTGACGTGTATTGTTTGAAGGCGTGATGAAATTAAGCGCAGCAGCGGGGGGAATATCACCTTCAAGCGCAATGTGTGCGACCTGATCCTCATTGAGATAGACCCAACGTTCTTCAATCGAGTTGTCCGTCCAGGAGATTGACTGGCGCTGCCCAAGAGTGTTGTCTGAGGGTGATGCAGGCGCATCCAGAGCTTCAAGAGTGAGCGTGACGCTAGCATCGGGATTTGCACCATCAATGACAATGGAACGTGTCAGGTCGTCGCCAGGCGCGATGATCATGGTCGAGGGAGAACCTGGACCAAAGATGAATCGTGCTGTGGACGTGCCGCCACAACCAGGGAGGATACTGATGACTCCCGAGGAGTTGTTCTGGGATTCTGCGGTCAATCTCCAGTATTGATTGGGCTGTTCGTCAAAGAAGGCCGTGTCCCAGTCGCGCATGTCCGAGAGTTGTATGGTTTGGGGCTGCTCTGGCAGGAGCTTGTTTGAACTGTCATCAAGCTTGAACATGTCAATGACAAAGGAGTTGTCCATGGAGTCCTGTGGGATGTTCACAGCGCCATAAAGACAACCTTGCTCCGAACCGACTTCAATACGCGAGTTGTAGTTTGAGACAATATCAATGGAGGTTTCGACCATTTCAGTGTTGTCTGCGACAGCGATGGTCTCGCCACCCGAGGAGTTTTCAGTGATGACAGCACCCTGAGGTGATGAACCTGATGAACTCATGGTGATATCGTCATAGTTGCCAGTTCCAGGAGGCAGTCCAATGCTCAGGTCCACATTACGACGCGTCACAGGTTCATCAGCGTTCCACACACTGAAGTGACTCACTGTGGCGCGCATAATTTTGCTGTTGCCATCCTGAGGGTTTTGCATCACCTCGCCAGTACCTTCCCAGATCCAGAAACCGTTACGTTCATCCAGAGACCAGAGGTCGATGGTCTGCCCGATTTGAGCATTCGTGCCAAGTGGGATGTCGAGCGTGGCAGAGATGTTTTCAGCAAGATTGACCTTTTGACCTCCCTGACTCAAATTCACTTCCACAGCGCCGTGAGTGGCGAGCCCAGATGGGATCATGCCTTGGCGTAAGGCGTTGAAACTTCCTGGGAATCCAGACACCGTTCCCTGTTCAGGTGTAATTGGTGTGATATCAATCAGGAGCTGTCCTTCTACAGGTTCCTGAGTGTCTGCATAGACAAAAGCATTGGAGGGCAGTTGCAGGCGAGTGCCATCGCTCAAGTCCAGCTCGACAGGTTCTTCAGCGTCTTTGATGATGACACGTTCTGCGACGCGCTGGAGTGAGACATCAATGGAGGCAGCGGTTGCGGAGGCCGAAAGGTTGACGCGTTGAACGAGAGGATTCCAGCCAGTTTTTTTGAACTGGAGCATGATGGGCGCGCCCTTGCTCACATCAATGGCGTAGTGTCCTGTAAGATCGGATGTGCCAAGGAGTGTCTGGTCAGTTGCGTTCAAGATTTCGACGCCAGGGAGTGCGAACCCTTGAGCGTCTAGGACTCGCCCTTTCATGGCTGCAACGCCCTGATACATGGGCTCCACAATGGAGAGCATGCGAGAGGTTGTGGCGGTGCGTCCATCTTCGGCAGTAATGGTCAATGAGACAGTGACATCCTGTGCGGTATGGAATGGATGTGCAAGTTGTTGTCCCTGAGCGGATTCTCCGTCGCCGAAGTCCCATGTAAATGTAAGGTCCTGCCCAAGAGGGTCCGAGGTATTTGAAGCATCAAATGTTATGGGTTCATGCAACCAGGGCATCCCCTCAACTTCAAAGCTTGCTTGTAATTCAGGAGGAGCATCACGTGTGACAGTGATGGATGCTGTGGATGAGTTACCAGCTGCATCGGTGGCGGTCACATTGATGGTGGATGTCTCTGAGGTGAGGTTGAGTTCTGATGTGAACGTGCCATCAGCATTGAAGGTCAAGGCGGTTGTGTCTTCATCGTCAACCTGTACGGTGAGTTCCTGGAGCTGCTGATCGTCCACGGCAGAGCCTGTCAATTGATAGGTTCCATCATGGGAGGCCATGGTTGATGAGGTAATCATGACTACAGGTGCGGTGGTATCCTCAGTCATGGTGTCCATATCTGGATCAGGCATCATGTCTTGCATGTCGTCAGTAGACGGGGTCATGTCGGCGTCTGAGGAGGGGCTCATATCCATGTGCGATGAAGATGTGCCATCATCACAGGCAGGACATCCTGAGAGCAGGAGTGATGTAACGATCAGGCTTGCGGAGAGAGGGGATATATAACGCATGGCGTGGTATCTCGTGTGTAATTGACCTGTGACAACGTGATGAAAAGTAGTGATATGTCTTTTGCAAAGAGATGCGAGCATTTGTCAATCACAGAAGTCATGGGATTCTGTGCATGACAGCTGTTACGTCCTGTGCAGTGAGATGCGTGCTGTAAAAGAGTGACGTCAATAATTTGACGGAATCTGTGAAAAAAAGCAAACCCGATCGCATATTTATAGTTTACATAATATTTATGTAGTATCGCGAGCCAAAAAGAAGGAGGAGGGGGCGGCCAAAAATCTTCGATTTTTTGGCGCCCCCCCCCCCCTCTTTTTGGCGTGAACGTAAGTTCACTTAATCCTGTTCATGCAAGGCTTTCCAGCGAAGTGTGTAGACGCCATCATCAAAGGCATCGATAGCAAATCCCCAGACGAGATTGCGTGCAGGAGCCTGAATAATATAGGTCTGATCGTCCTTGATACGCACAGCGTGGTTTTCAAAGTCGTATTCGTACCACTGGCCAAATGCGGTTTCGATGAAGTCGAGACCAAAGGTTTTGACGTTACAGAACTCATCGACAAAGTCATCTTGCTGCCAGGATGGGTCGGAGGGAACATCTTGCAGAGATGTAAGGTCTTGCTCGATTTTTGAAACCTGAACCTGTCCAGGACCAGAGTCAGCGGAGTTACTGCGGAGCTCACTGCGTTTGAAGGCGACATGCCATGAGTCATCTTCGCGCGCTTCCTTGTCAGAGAGGTCAAGAATAGTGCCCTGTTCAAGGTCAATATAAAGATAAGAAGACTGCGCGGCTTGCTCGGGTCCACCAAGAGAAGCATCAAGTGTTGCAGTGACGATGCCTGTGGAGTCATCGGTATCAAGCATCAATGTTCCCGAGGAGATCTGGTCAAAGTCTCCCATGGAGTCAAGTGCGGTCTGTAGTTGCTCTTCATCCGAGCAGGGTGTGGAGTTTCCACCTGTGATGATTTTTTTACCATCAACGCGAGCCCACTCAAACTTTGGATAACCGCCGTTGCCATTGTCATCGTAGTAATCCTTGAACGATAATTTAAAGAGCGTGCCTTCGGTGGATCGGACGATATATGTGCGCGGCTGTCGTGCGCTCAATTCATGTTTGAGCAGGTTATAGGAGTACCATCCGCGTTCCTGTGAAAAGGCGAGATCATCTTCATCATCGCTTGCGTCATTGAAGAATTTGTCGGCTGTAGGAGAGCCATCGACGCTATCAAAGGAGGTTTCTTGAAGGATGGCGATGGCGACAAGTTCATCGTTATTGAGGCTGATGAGTTGTCGTTTAAAGGCGAGGTCCCAGACGGGTTCGCTTTTCGAGGTGAGGAACTCTTCGGTGTTGTCGAGGTCGACATAGACCCAACTTTCCTTGTCAGAGGCGTTGATCTGCGTGACCAGTGAGCCAGAGGATGTTTCCGTGGTGATGAAGCTATCGTTTGTGGACTCTCCGCCACCGCATGCTTGAAGCAAGGTCGTGAGGAGGACAAGGGATGTGGCAGACAGGTTGTGAAGGCATCGCATAATACAGGGTCACTCAATGGTTTTTAAGGTCACCACTTATGGCAAGATTGAAGTGGTGTGAAACAGGTAAGTTGCCATAGCAAGGCATGTGCCATGAGCAGTGTATGGGTTTGAGTTTATACGGTATTATCGTATAGAATTCAACGTAGTAGAGTGATGTTTATTGTGTGAAAAAGGTGCAGGTACGAGTGCATTGAGGGCGCGTCGCGCAAGTCTTGCGCTTTAATACGCTTCGAAGTTCGCAAGCGAAAGTGCGAGAGTAAGTAAAGCGCTTTTGTTTGTTGTAGTGTGCATGACGCACGTTTGTGGGCATATAAAAGTTTTTAGTTAACATAAGATTTCTTATCAGACTAAAATAATAGAGAAAGAGAGG
>CATLTV010000044.1 GCA_950059285.1 uncultured Pseudomonadota bacterium
CCGATCACCCTTGAACCCGGCGTAGGGATTCATTAGTTTCCCCCGCATGCGCGGGGATGAACCGCCACGCGGGGCGGCCGCCGCCGCCGTTCGAGTGTGTTCCCCGCATGCGCGGGGATGAACCGACCACATACACCTATAGCACATCAAAAAATGAGTGTTCCCCGCATGCGCGGGGATGAACCGGCAATACGGAAAACGAAAAAATCACTTGACAGGTGTTCCCCGCATGCGCGGGGATGAACCGTCCGCTATTCATGCGCCTGACCTCCTGTTGCAGTGTTCCCCGCATGCGCGGGGATGAATCGTGCATTGACTCCTCCAGGTTGTCCAGGGATCAGTGTTCCCCGCATGCGCGGGGATGAACCGATCGATGACGCAGAGCGCCAGAAAGAAATCGCGTGTTCCCCGCATGCGCGGGGATGAACCGATACTACGTATCTCTCGGAGGCTAGTAGCTGCGTGTTCCTCGCGTGTGCGGGGCGAACGAAATCAAGGAGAGGGTTCTGGCATTTTTGCCAGAACCCTCTCCTTGATTTCGTTTAGCCAGAAGGTGGGGTGTGTTTAGGCGTCAGAAGGGAGGATGACGATGGCTTCGACCTCAAAGAGCATGGGGTCAATGGCGAGTTTGGGGACGGGGACGAGTGTTTGAGCGGGGAGGTTGTCGCCAAACATGTCGATGACGTTCTGGGTGAGGGGGCCGAGCTTGGACATGTCGTGGTCGACGACGTAGGTGGTTAATTTTGCGACGTGTTTTGGGGTTGCTCCAAGCGATTCGACCACTGCGGCCAGGTTGGCGTAGGCCTGTTTGACCTGGGAGGCGAAGTCAGGGGAGAGCTCTCCCTTGTGATCCTGTCCGCCTTGACCAGAAATGTAGGCGACGCGTGCATTTGCGGGGACAATCACGGCGGTGCTGTAGCCGTTTGCCGAGGGGTTGTGAAGGTGGGATGGGTTGACGATGGTCAGCTCTTGCGTGCTCATAATAATGCTCCTTTGATGTACGTTTAAATTCTTATCGTACGTTGTACGAGATGATTTGTAGTACGTTGTACGAGTCGCCCTTGTCAAGATAAAAAAATGTGGCATGCTCACCCATGTCGCTTTCTTCCCCCCATTACCTCTCTCCACGAGAATGTTATGCCCAAAAAAAGTAAAAAGTCTCAGGCCAAACAGCCCCCTGCTGATAACCTC
Source organism: uncultured Pseudomonadota bacterium (assembly GCA_950059285.1). Lineage (GTDB taxonomy): Bacteria > Myxococcota_A > Bradymonadia > Bradymonadales > Bradymonadaceae > CATLTV01. Next base: position 1,192 of record CATLTV010000044.1, read on the forward strand.
TCACATGCAAAGGTCGCCGAAGCCGCAGTCCACCTCCTCGACACTCGCGGGACACGTGGACTGACCATGCGCGCGCTCGCCGAACACCTTGGCTCTGGCGTGATGAGCCTCTACTGGTACGTCGATAACAAGGATGGCGTCTTTGACCTTGCTCTCGATTTTGTCATGCAATACAACCCCCCTGCTTCACATGACCTCGACACCATCGACTGTCGCGCAGGTGTCATCGCCATCCTCCAGGACTGGCGAGAGGTCATGCTCAAACATCCGTGGTCCGTATTCCTGCTCCCCCAACGCACGCTTGGTCCTAACATTCTCACCCGACTCGAGATGCTCGCCAAAATTCTCTCTCGTGCAGGTGTTCAGGACTCTGCGCTGAACACGGCTATCTGGTCACTCTGGAACTATGTCGTGGGGGCGACGACAACGCGTGTAAGTTTCTTGATTCAAATGGAAAAGTCACCTGATCCACCTGTGCTTGATGACTCGTTTACGCTCATCTCACAGTCTGGTTTGCTGATGTCTGATGACTGGGATGGAGTGTTTCTTGGCGGCCTTGATATGCTGCTTGATGGCATTATTGAAGACGCGTAAGAGAGACAAGAAGGGCATGGTTTACGCACGTAAACCATGCCCTTCTTGTCTCTCTCTTACGCGATGAACCCATGGCGCTACGGCTTCATGTTCGCCATCTTCTTGGCCAGCACCGCCGCGCCAAATCCATTGTCGATGTTGCATACAGCCACACCAGGAGCGCAGCTATTTAGCATGGTCAGCATCGCGGAAATGCCACCAAAGCTTGCGCCATAACCCACACTTGTGGGGACGGCAATCACGGGTGCCTTGACAAGTCCTGCCACGACACTTGGCAATGCGCCATCCATGCCAGCGGCGACAATCACGATGTCTGCTTCGCGTACCTTGTCAAGATCGTTGAACAATCTGTGAATGCCTGCCACGCCCACATCAAACAACGTTGAGGTTGGGAGTCCATACAACTGGCACATCAACGCAGCTTCTTTGGCCACAGCAAGGTCGGATGTGCCTGCGGCGAGCACGATCACGCTGCGTGTGCCAGACTTGGGCTCGGGCGCAGGTTGTGAGGTTGCGATGCGAGCGGTCTCATCAATGTGAATTGGCTGGCTACTTGTGTCTGAAAAGGATTTTAATGCAACAAGTTGTGCGGGTGTGAGACGCGTGGCGACAAGCTGCTCTTGCTGATCAATGGCGCTTTGAAATGAGTCAAGAAGCATGTCAATGGTCTTGCCCTCTGCAAAGATCGCCTCGGGGATACCTGTGCGCTCCTCGCGGGCTGTGTCAAAGCGTCCGATGGAGGATTCTGTAAAGCCGCGTTGGTTGTTTTCCAGAACGTTAAGCAGCTCTGATTCGTCAATTTCTCCTGCTCGAAATGCGCTGAGCATGGCCCTCAAGTGATGGGTCTGTGTGGTCTTTGAGTTTGGCATGTCCTTGTAGCCTTTGATCCTAAAGTGTAGTAGTGATGGGGCACTTGAGAGATAGCTCTGATCTCTGCTTTTTCGATGGCTATTTTGCCAGTGGCTGCTATCGCTATCTTTTTTGTGTAACCCCGTCAAGCGATGCGGTTCTTACTTCCTTACTCTGTGCTTTTACACCTCATTAAAACCTCAGGATACAACATATGAATACTTCACACTCCACCTCTCATATTCACCTTGATCTTGTGGGTGGTCTTGCTGGCGACATGTTTATCGCGGCGTTTCTTCACGCGGGCCTTGTGACAGAGGATGAACTCTCCGAGGTCCTGAGCAAGGTTGGGATTGGTACGATCAAGGTGCTCTCCTCCAGTGTGATGCGCTATGGTATTGAATCAACTCATGTTTCTTTTATGGGTTGGAGCGCAGAGCAAGAGAGCGATCACAGGCATCTATCCGAAATTCAGGAGATGCTGCGCCAGAGTGAGCTGCCTGATAATGTCAGGGATCGTGCGCTCTCGATGTTCCTCAAGCTTGGTGAAGTGGAGTCCAAGACGCATAATATCCCGCTTGAAACTGTGCACTTCCACGAGATCGGTGCGATTGATTCGATCCTCGACTTTGTGGGGGCTGCCTACATTATTGAGACCTGCGCCTCAAGCTGGTCCGCAAGCCGTGTGCCCGTGGGAGAAGGCATCGTGGAGATGAGTCATGGTCCCATGCCTGCGATGGCTCCTGCCACGGCAAAGCTCCTGGAAGGTTTTGTGCTCGAGCCCTCGGGTTTAAACGGTGAGCTCGTGACGCCTACAGGGGCAACAATCCTCAAGGAGCTTGGTCTGAGTACGCCTGGTTTGAGCGTCTCTGGTGTGTTGCGTGAAGAGGGCTTTGGTGCGGGAACCCGTGAGTACGAGCGCCGCGCCAACGTCGTGCGCATCGCGCGCTACGAGGTTGCGAGCGTCCAGAAAAACCATGACTTCCTCGCTGATACGGTCACGCGTCTGGAGGCCGATCTTGATGATATGACCGCCGAAGCGCTTGCTTTTGCTGAAGATATCTTGTTGAAGAGTGGGGCGATTGATGTGGTGCGCGTGGCGACCACCATGAAAAAGGGTCGTGTTGGTACGCGTTTGAGTGTATTATGCCGTCCTGAAGACTCAAAGACGATCGCGGGCCTGATCTTCAAGCATACATCCACCTTTGGGCTCCGTGTGGAGGAGGTTCGACGCTGGATGCTTGATCGCCGACAGGAAGAGGTTGAGACGCTCTATGGCGTTGCGCATGTCAAGCTCGGGCTTCTTGGTGATGAGATCGTGCGCTGCACTCCCGAATATGAGGATTGTGCCGAGCTTGCGCGTGAGCATCAGGTGAGTTTGAAGGTCGTGATGGATGCGGTGATGGCTGCGGCTAACGCCAAATTCTCTTTGTGATTCATGTGTTTGTCAAACTGTTGAACCTTTAGGAGTGTGTGATGAATGTAGGTGTGGTCGGTTACAGTGAGAGCGTTGAGGCGTTGGCTCAGCTTGGCAAACACACGGAGTGTGTGTTGAAGTTCTGGCAGCCCGAGGATCTTCCAAAGGTCAAGTTGCCTCGCAACGTCAAGAAAAGCTCACTTGAGGATATTGCCCAGTGTAGCCTCATCTTCTTTTGCGCCCCTGCACATCAGGCAAGGCAGATCGCTCGCCAACTTGGCGAGAAGGTCCGCGCCAATCATGTCATCGTGCATACGAGCCGCGAGCTTGAGCCAGAATCTCATCGCTTGCTCTCGGACGTGCTCCGCGAGGAGACCGCGACGCATCGCATTGGTTTTCTGACGGGGCCGTTTCGCACCGCAGATCTCAAGGCCAAGAAGAGCGCCTCGGGGACGCTGTTTTCAAAGTTTCCCGAGGTGCATGGTATCGTACAGGATGCGCTGGTATCGCCTGTGTTCCGCGTCTACAGAAGCACTGATCTTGTGGGTGGCCAGATCGCGGCCAGCTACTCCAGAGTGATCTCATTTGTGTATGGTGTGGGGCTTGGTATGGAGCAGGGCCCTGGCGTCAGCGCGACACTTTTTGCGCGCGGTTTGGCTGAGATTGGTCGTTTTGTGCTCGCCGCACACGGCCAGGAGCGCACGGTGTTTGGAATGAGTGGTGCGGGCAACCTGTTTGTGGACGTGCAAGAACCTTTCAGCACCGAGGTGCTTTTGGGCCAAAAGAGCGTGGAGTTTGGTCACTACGATCTTGAGAAACTCAACGCTGAATTTGGTGATGAAATCCCTGCACGTTTTGCCATGCTCGTGCGCGCCATGACGGATACCTGCTCAGAACAAGGCCTGGTGTCCACGATCGGTGAGGCGGCGCTTGCGATTGTGGAAGATCGCATGAGCACAAAGGAAGCAGCCACATACCTGATGACACTCCCCGTACTTGATGAGTAGTGACAGTAAGCTCTATGGATACCGCAACATACCAATCCTGTCTGGATATTCTCGGTGATTCAAACCGCCAGACAGAAGAACGTTTTGCAGCGATGACGCAGGCGTTTCCTCGCAGCGTGGAGTTTGGCCAGCCAGAGCAAATGTTGTCTGCGTTGTGTGCCTTACGTGATGATATTCAGGATGATGCAACACTCGTATCATCGGAAGATTTTATCTCGTTGGAGCTGAACATTGTGTTCTTGCACAATCAGCTTGGACACAAAGCAGAGACAGATGAAGCTGTGCAGCGATGGATGCAGAGGTTGAGAACTGATGACCAGCTTTCTGCGGTGCTCAGAATTCATATAATCAATACATGCTATCACGTGTTTTATTATCGGGGCAGGAATCAGGAGTTTGAAGAGTTAATTCCGCTGTGCATCTCGGCGCTTAAAGAAGAGGGGTTGAGCGACAAGGTGCGATCTCAGGTGTGCAGTATGCTTGCGCTCATGTTTCATGCTGTGATCGACCAGGAAAATGCTCTGTATTATGCGCAAGAGGCAAACAAATATGCGCTCAGGACAGATGCAAAGCATCTGACGTTCTTTATCTCCACGACGCTCTCTTCCGTGTATCTGTTTGGAGGCCAACTCACCAAAGTGCGCGCGTTGTGTGATGAGAACTCCAGCGAGGTGCCTGAACGTGTCGCGATTTATAGCAAATTTCATTACCTTGTAGGGCAAGTAGCTGAAGGTCAGGGCGACATTTCAGAGCACAAGGCGACGCTGCTGCGATGGTTAGAGGAGTACCAGGAGCCCAAGGCTCCACGGTTCAAGATGTCGCTTCTTGTCGCCCTTGCGTGGTGTGCGCTTATTGAGTCCAATGCCAAGGAACTTTCGTTGCGTCTGGGAACTCTTTTGCGTGAGTCGGCGACCTTTGATCGTGCTTACAGCCATCAGATAGAGCTGCTCATGTTGATGTCCAGGTTGCTCCATGGAGACTGGATAGATACAGAGCCTGCGCACGAGTTTTTGCCTGATGTTCAGGTTGGGCAAGTTGCGTTTTATCAATGGCTACATGGTGAGCCTGTTGATGTGGATGATTCTTATTGCCACCCTATTTCACGATGGCTTGTGACACACCTCAAAGCACAACCCCAACCGCTGAAAGTCTTGAGAGGAAGATCAAATCACGCGTTGGGAGTGATTTGTTTTCCTGATGGTGTGGAGCGTGATATCTCGCGGCGAGGGGCGATGATGAACCTGTTGCAAGTGTTGCTGTGTGCGAAAACCAAGGGGCGTGGTTTTGTGAGCACCAATGAGCTGTTTGAAGCAGGTTGGCCTGATGTGAAGGGCTTTCCAAAGAATGGACAGCGTCGCGTTTATACCGAGCTTCATCGTTTGAAAGAGTGGGGCGTTGAGATCAGCTCTGGTCGTGATGGCTACGCGCTTGTGAATTATGCGGTGTGGTTACAAGGTGCTGATTTGTAATTTGTTTTTTTGTTTTGTGAACTCTTGTGAACTCCCGAAGGTTGATTGGCTTTTAATTTTGAATTAGTTCTATCGCCATAACCAAAAGAGAGATGCTTCTGCATCTCATGTTCTTCAAAATCAAGGGAGGTTTTTATGAAGTACAACACACAACATGTATTTTTGGGTTTGGGATTGACTGGACTGCTCTGTTTTGCAGCCGCATGTGGCCCCGAAGAGTCCGAGCAAGTGGAGGAGTCCACAAGCATGACAGGTGATTCTTCTGATGATGGCACTGGCGGCTCAACTCAGTCTCCTGTGACATGTGAGCAGATGTGTCAAAAGCTTGATGAACTCTGTGGTCAGCCTGCGTTTGAATTTGATTGTGTCGCGCTGTGCGAATCATCACTTTCTCAAACCGCACGTAACTGTACCTACGCTTCATCCACATGCGAGGAAACTACATCTTGCCAGGAACTGCCTGATGAAACCGATATGGGCGGTACAGGCGGCGGTACAGGTGGTGGTACAGGTGGTGGTACAGGTGGTGGTACAGGTGGTGGTGGTACAGGCGGTGATGATACTGACATGGGCTCTGGTGGCGGTACAGGTGGTGGCGACGATACTGACATGGGCTCTGGTGGCGGAGGATCTGGCGGAGATGACACCGATATGGGCAGCGGCGGTGGAACTGGCGGCGGCGGAACAGGCGGCGGCGGAACAGGCGGCGGCGGAACTGGTGGCGGCGGAACAAGCACTTGCCCCGTGGATCAGAGTATCACCGCTTTGACAGACATGGTTGCAGTGACTCGTACGGCTTCCTCAGGTCGAACTATCCTCGCTATCTCTGGTAACTCGGGCGATTATGGTGAAATAACCATCGCGCTGGCGAATGCTTCAGACACATTTAACACAGGTACCTATTCTATTGCTACGGACGCTAAGATACCAGGCATCTGCGAACATGACAGATGTGTTGAGCTTGATGTTCAGTCTGGTGGAGATACTTACGGGATTGTGTCACGTAAGGGCTCGCTTGTGTTGACGTCAACCAGCGGCACCATGACAGGCGAACTTCAGAACGTGGAGTTTGACCTGAGCAGTTTTCTGGACAGCGCCGTGAAGTCCTGCGGTAAAGTGACTGCAAACTTGAGCTTCAGCGCGACCATTGAACCTCGCTAACCGTTAAATTCAGCTTGATAAATCCTCTGATGAAGTTTCTTTCATTAGGGTGGTTCTACTGATAAAGTACAAAGGGGCACCATGTCGCAAGACATGGTGCCCCTTTGTACTTTGTTTCTGGCTCTGTTTCTTCACTTTTTAGGAGGTCGTATTTTGAGTTCAAGTATCTATAATAAAAGAACTTTGTCCCTTGTTTTTGTGGGGCTTGTCGCCATGTCTGGCTGTAGTACTGATCCTGAAGGAACAGGCGGCACCACCATGACCGAGGATATGTCCTCAACCATGCAAGACGCCTCCTCAGATCAGGACATGTCAACGCCAGATCAAACCACTGCGGATATGCAGGCTGATGATATGACCTCCACACCCTCTGATATGTCAACCGATCCAGGAGATATGACCTCCACGCCTCCTGACGACATGACCACAACACCTCCTGATGACATGTCCACCATGCCTCCTGTCACGACACGTTGTGGTGCATTGCCTGCTCCCGAGGGGACGATTGTTCGCGTGACGCCCGATCAGGCCGATGAACTTCCTGAGATCGTGGCAAATGCTACTACGGGCACCACAATCCTTCTTGCTGATGGCGTATACAAGAGCTCTCGTCAGGGCGAATCTGCTCGACGTATGAACTTCCGCACTCCTGGTGTAACGATGCGTTCCGAGAGCGGTAATCCCGAGGCTGTTGTGATCGATGGCGAGTACAACACCAATGAAATTATCTCCATTTTGGCAAGCGATATTACCATTGCAGAGTTGACCATAACACATGCCGAGGATCACCTGATTCACGCCACAGGTAACGGTTCGGAAGATATTGAAAACACTAACCTTTATCGACTTATTTTGACGGATGCTGGCGAGCAATTTATCAAGGTCAATCCAAGCGGTGGAGAAGGTGTCGTGGATGATGGTGTGTTGAGCTGCTCTTACTTTGAGCTGACCGATGCAGGACGTCCAAATATTGAACGCGCTGGTGGTGGTTGTTACACAGGAGGCATTGATGCACACGCAGCACAGGGCTGGTCTGTGGAAGACAACGAGTTTGTTGGGATTTATTGTGCAGGAGAAGGGCTCGCCGAGCACGCCATTCACTTCTGGCGCAACTCTCGCGATACGATCGTACGCAGGAACAAGATCGTGAACTGCGCGCGAGGTATTGGCTTTGGTCTAAACCCACCACTTGAGCGCAGAGTCTATGATGATAACCCCTACCCTGATGCAGGTGGTATACTTGAGCACATTGATGGCGTAATTCAGAACAACACCATTTTTGCCGATATTGCTTACTACGATACAGGCATTGAGATTCAGCACGTGCGCGGAGCGCGCGTGGAGCACAACACGGTGATGAGCACCGAGAGCGCGACAGGTTTCTATACCTCAATTGACTACAGATTCCCTGTCACACAGATTACGTTGCGCAACAACATTGCACGACGCATTACACGCCGAAACGAGGGCAACGCTACACGTGAAGGAAACCTTGAAGCGCCACCCGCGTCGATCTTTGTGGATCTGGCAAGCGGCGATCTTCACCTTGCTTCAGGCGCATCACAGGCCATCGATCAGGGTGTCATGATCGAGGATGTCACAGAGGACATTGATGGTGATGAGAGGAATGATGGCGCATGGGACATTGGTGCTGATGAAGTCACGCAGTGACTTCATGGCCTAAACAAGAATGCGGCGAGGGGCGGCAAAAATCTTCGATTTTTCCCGCCCCTCGCCGCATTCTTGTTTAGGCCTCGTTCACCATCCCTCGGAGCGAGAGAGGACAAGTTTCTTGATGAGTTCGTTCATGTTGCGCCCATTGGAGACGAACTCATTAACAGCCTCGTCGAGCTCGGCAGCATCCTTGCCGAGGTCGAGTTTTTTGCCGCCAAAGCGTTCGTATGCACGACGGACAGCGCACTGATCGAACTTCCCTGAAGCGATGAGGATCTTGGCAAATCCACGAGGTCCAACGGTGCCGTCGCTGGTCTGTCCAAAGAGCTGTTGATCGGGTTGCATGAAGTCGATGAGACGGTTGTTGAGGTCAGCCTCGATCTCTTCTTCGGTCAACGGTGTGAGGACAGTGTTGGGGAGCAAGCTGTTCATGAAGCGCTGTCTGTCAGAGTTATAACTGACGAGTTTTTCAAGTCTCCAGTTACCCACACCTGCGATGGCACCGCCTTGTTGGATGAAGCGTTTGAAGCTCATGGCGGCTGGGTCCAGGCGAGTATGACAGTGAAGACATGTGCCCTCAGTGGCGGGATCGCGTTGGTAGGCAGGGAACTCAACGGGGAGTTCGGGTGGTGAGAACTCATCGCAAGCGAGGCTTTCAAGCCAGCGCGCTGCGCGCACGCGTGGGCGAGGCCAGGCGAAGTTTGGGCCAATCATGGTCAAGACACCAGCGGCAGGTAAGCCGAGCATTTCAGCGTCATAACGAGGATCAAAGCGATAGTCAGGGTTGTCCAGAAGGTGTGGGTTCATTTGTGAGAAGAGGACTTCGATCCATTCTTCATCGTTGTTGAACATGTCAAACCAGCGATCCTCATCGCCATCGGTGTGCACACCGCTCATGCGTCCTTGGCGGACGTACATGTGATAGAGACCACGGTTAGCGACGGTATAGTTGCTGAGGATGAGGTCGCTAAAGGGTTTGTTTTCAAGAATAATATGTGCAAACAGGTTTGCTGGCTCTTCCATCACCGCGCGGCGTTGACTGATTGGGTGATAGATCTCGCCGTCGCCATAGCCCTTGGGGTAGCTTCCTTCAAAGGGATGTCCAAGGTCGCCGCGTTTACAATAGGTCATATGTGGACCGCAACCACATCCTTTCTTCTTGGGCATGACCCAGTAATTGGAGGTGTTGACCACACCACAATCCTGTCCATCAAAGAAGACATCTTGATTGGCGGCAGAGCCGACCGCTTCGACGGTGGTTTGTGGGTCCCACCATGGGGTGGCAGAAGAAACAGCGGCGTCGGGATCATTGCACACGGCAGGATCATCTGAATTTGAGCCTGCAAGAAAGCCGATTTTGCCTGCGTGTAAGGTGTCTTCACCACAGCGTGATGCGGTAATGGACTTGGCTGAGTGCCAGACACGGGATGTATTCACGAGAGGAAATGGAATGTACTCATGAGCCCAGTCCGTGAGGTTTGTACGGTACTCTGGTGTTTGTGTGAGCGCATCGACCTCCTGTTGGATGAAGAGGTCTGGATCGGGCGCTACGAGGAGCGCTTCGTAGCGTTCCACGGTGGGCTCGGTCTGCGTGAGCGCGAGGTAGACGCGACGTAGCTTGCGCGTGGGTGAGAGGTCCTGAGCAAGGAGGTCTTGAGGAAGCGCGACGAAGCTCAGGCAAAGAAACAAAAGTGTAAGTGTTGAGCGTGTCATGATTGGAAGAGTCCTTGAATAGTTCCTGCACCACCAGGAATAAAGTGGTCGTGAATGCCCATGCCAGCCAGTGCGGTGTACACCACATCGGCGCTTGTTGGCGGGCGCATTTTGGGAGCGGCTTCCCCTTCTTCGATCACGGAGAGCACGCCTCCGTTTGGTCCTGTGCTGTTGGGGTGAAGTCCTTCAAAGTCGTAGCTGCCAAGCATACGGTTGGGAATGACAGGTCCACCAGCAAAGAGTGTGGAGGTGATCGGCCAGTGGTCACACGTGTTTGAGTTTGGCCAGGTTCTTGCGAATTCCGAGAAGACGAGGACGAGCGTGTCATCAAGCAAGGATCGTCCATCAGGAAGAGGTGTGGCCTGCATTTCGCCAAGGAATCTTCCGATGCAATCGAGGATCGAGCGGTTGTGTAGGAACTGTGTTCTGTGCCCATCGCCGTGGCTGTCGAAGTAGAAGTTACCCACGCCACGAAGTCGGATACTGATGGCGCTAGTGACGTCGGCTTTCATGAGGCGCAACGCGAGGTTAAAGACGTTGGCATAACTTGAGCCACTGTCACTGGAGATGCCACGTCCATGCATGAGGCCGTAGGGTGTCCAGCCGCTGTTGACCCAGTGAGGATGAGGGAGATTTTCCCAGCCATTTTGGGCTTCAACCATGGCGATGACATCTTGCGCAAGCTGTTTGCTGACGGTTTGATACATGTCATACATGGATTCAAGGTAGGCATCAGAGGCAGAGTTTGCGTTTTGTGCGATGGAGCGAATGCGGTCCATGGAGTGTCGTTCCATGGCGTTGACATCAATCGGAGTTGTGATGGCGTTGGAGAAGTCGGGGACCTCCTGCGTGCCACGTGTGCGGAGACCTTTCCATGCATTATCAGGACGTTCGGACAATGCGTACTGAATCGCATCAAGGTTGGGCAATACAGTGGGCGAGCCATAGGGCGCGAGGTTGAGCGCAACGGGCACGGGAGCCTGTCCGATGGCGACCGCAGGGAGCGGTCGTTTGTTTTTGAATTCCTCGTAAAGTTTGGCGGCAACGACAGAGTGAATTGCAGGTGCGCGGTAGTTTGAACCTGCTGCTCCGCACATGGCCGAGATTGTGCCAGCCTCATGTGAGGCAGTCTTCATGTCGATGCCGTGAACGATGCTAAGTCGTTTATAAAGCTCGTATTCTTTATAGGCCCACATATGGGGTGAGGTGTTTTGACGAGGATCGCCCATGCCTGCTGAGAGCGAGGCTTCGTCCCAAAGGTGGGGTGAGCGCAAGCGCATAAAGGACGGGTCATCGGGATCAAGAGCATCGCCTGAGCCATCGAGGTTTCGAATATCCTCGGGAGTAAAGAAGGCAGGTTCGCCCGACTCGGTGGTAGGTTCTGGCAACAGGTCAAGGATCTGTTGTGAGCTCAGGGGGCAGAAGGCGTAGATGGGCATCCAGCCGCCATGCACATAGAGGGTGACGATCCTGCTTGGCGCGTTCTGAGGGCGACCTTCTGCACGAACCGATGAGGGGCTATTCAGGAGGCCAAACGAGCCAAGTAGCCCGAGCTGTGAGAGGCCAAGACCAGCCTTGAGGATCTGTCGACGGGAGAGTTTGTTGGACATGATGCTCTGCTATGCTTTGTGAAATAAAATCAGTGAATTAAGTCTGGAGAGGTCTAGTAACTGAGCCACATGGGGTCACGAATAAGTGTGGCACATACGGCGGTCCATGCCGTGCGGTGTTCAGCCTCGGTGCTCTCATCAGGTGAGATATAGGAGTCAAAGACGTTGGTCTTCATGGCATCGATCTCTTCATCGGTGGCCACATGTCCCCAGAACCTGAGCATAAGATATTTGATATTATCGCGAATCTGTGCGTCGGTGGAGCTTAACAAGCTATCCTTTGAGACATGTTTAAAGAGCGCGAGGTTGCCATCTTTTTTGATGGAGAATCCACACCATGCCTGCGATACCTGTGTGATTGCCTGGCCAAATGTAGGAGAGAAGATCGTGTTAGACTTGGTTCCATAGAGGCGAGAGCCCCCACCGATGGCGTACCATCGAATACCTGGACTTTGTGTGTGTGGGCTGATGTGAGGATCATTGGTGACGGGTTTCACATCATCAGGATTATAGATGGGATACACGCTGTCATTGTAGTTTCTGCTCTTGGTGAATGCGAGGACATCATCCTTGGTCAGTCCAAGGTGTTGGTAGAGCGTATTGACGATCTGGCGAGCTCGCTTGCGTTCGATAGGTGCATTGACGGTAGCATCGGGTTGTGTACGATTACAGCCATCAAGCTCTGTGATAAATGTGCTTATTTCTTCAATGGTTGTGTCGGTATTACCCTGGTTCTCAAGATCTTCAAATGTATCCGCCCCCAGAGGCATCTGCGTATACGTGCCTGTCGCCTCGCCTTTGAGCAGCGCGATGAGCGGAGAGTTTTGAGGATCGCCAGGAGTGACCCAGAGGGGGCTTGTCACGATGAGGTTGTAGAAGGCATCTGCGGATGCAAAGTAAGGTGTGTTTCCGCCTCTGTGACAGGTTGCGCAGGTTGGTTCAAGCTTGTTGTACATGGCTGTCACACCACAATCAGAGGCAGGGTAGGTGATCATGTCGGGTGTACCCGAGGGATCTTGCATATCCTTGCCTGAGCCTGGTGTATCCATGTCAGGATTGCCTGAGATAGGCATATCTTCACCTGTATTTGGTTGTGAGGGGTCTCCATTGGTTGAGGAGGAGAGGTTGCCATCACATGCACCAAACAGGGCCACGCTGACCAGGCAGGAGAGAGGTAGGAGGTGTTTCATGGATACTCTTGTGTTTGTGGATGAGGGTTAGTTTTACAACAGTATAACCTGAATATATTTGCTTAATTATTAGATTAAAGCGTTGTGCTTGTAAAGCTTTGTTTTGTTTTGTTTTGGTGATGTAAAAACGCAGACGCGCGGCACAGATGACCTGTGCCGCGCGTCTGCATCACGTTACAATGACTTATTTTTTGAGCTTGGCGTTAATCGCCTCCTCGAATTTCTCAACAGGTTGTGCTCCAATCAGTCGAGTGTCCTCAACAAAGAATGTGGGTGTACCTCGCACGCCAAGATCCTGACCCAGCTTGATGTCCTTGTGTACTTTTTTCAGCGTGGATGGATCATTGTAAACCTTCTTGAACTTCTTGAGATCAAGACCAACTTCCTTGGCATAGGAGAGCATTAGGGCGTCGATATCCTGGGCAGACTTCATCTCCTTGGCATGTGTGAAGATGAATTCTTTCATGTCAGCGCCCTTGCCCTGTTTGTCCGCAGCGATGAGTGCTTTGTGGGCAAATTCAGCCTGTTTGTGAAAGACGAGAGGGAAGTGGAATGTCACGATGGCGACGTCCGTGCCGTAGAGTTTGTGTACCTCTTTTGTGGTGTTAAATGCGCGTGCACAGAAGGGGCATTGCAGGTCTGTGAATTCATAGATCACGACCTTGGCTTTTTTGGGGTTGCCAAGGGTGGTGATTCCCTTGGCGTCCTTGAGTTTCTTGAAGTCGTCTTTTGAGAGGATGGTTGATGCCTCTTTTTTATCCTCAGCAGGAGCAGTGTCTGCCTTGTTCTCTTCTGCCTTGATATTATGTTCGACGATCGCCTTGTAGAAGGCTTCACCCTTGAGGGATTTATTTGATTTCTTGAGGTCTTTGGCTGCTTCAAGTTGTGCATTGATGACTTTTTCCAAGTGGGGTGCTGGTTGAGCGCCTGTGACCTTAATGCCGTTGATAAAGAAGTTGGGCGTGCCACGCGCGCCGACTTCCTTGGCAAGTTCGGAGTCATCCTTGATCTTCTGCTTGGCGGCATCACTTGTACGATCGGATTCAAACTTTTTGATATTGAGTTTGAGCTTGTTGGCCAGCGAGATGAAGTATTCAGGGTTGGTTTCTGCTTGCTTGAGGTTTTTTTGATCTTCAAAAAGAAGATCATGCATCTGCCAGAATTTATTCTGTTTTTGGGCGGCGTATGCGGCCATTGCAGCATCATCTGCTTGCTTGTGGAAGGTGAGAGGCAGGTGCTTGAAGACAAAACGTACGGGCTTGTTTTCGTAGGTTTTGTAGAGCTCTTCCATGGTGTTGGCGGCGCGTTGACAGAAGGGGCACTGGAAGTCAGAGAAGACAACGACGGTGACGAGGGCGTTTTTCTTCGCGCCACGCATGGGGTCAGCCTTTGAGACGGGGACCATTTGAGCGGTTTTGGTGTCGTCTTTTTCGGCTACGGGTGGTTTGGACTCCTTGTAGTTTGCTTCAAATCGCAACTTGTGGAGGTTGGTGTAAGACGTCGATTTGAAGAGTTTTTTTGCAGTGGGTAGTTCGCCGTCGATGACCTCCTGAAACTTTGTCAGAGGTTGAGCACCAGACATGCGGACACCATTGATAAAGAAGTGAGGTGTGCCACGCACGCCGAGTTTGCTGCCAAGCTTCATGTCTTCTTTGATGGCATCTGCGACTGTTTTTGACGCGTAGGCTTTTTTAAATTCCTTGAGGTCAAGTCCCATAAAGTCAGCGCGATCACGCATGTACTGATCGATGGTGGAGGCATGTGTTTTGAACTCTCTTTGTTTTTTGAAGAGAGTATAATGCATGGTTTCAAACCCTCCCTGTTGCCATGCAGCGTATGCCGCCTGAGCCGCTTCATCAGCTTCCTTGTGGAAAGGGAGCGGGTAGTTTTTGAAGACAATGCGGATGTCATCACCATAGATGTCGCGAAGTTCATTGAGGGTGTCGTCGGCGCGTTTACAGAAGGGGCATTGATAATCGCTGAAGGCGATGATGGTGATGGGCGCAGTCTTGGGTCCAATGGATGGGCCATCAAGAAGGAGCTGATACTCATCTTTGTTGAGCTCCTCGGCGTGCGCATCCTCGGGCGAGAGCACCAGGCTTGGGGCAGAGAAGAGGATGAGGGTGAGGAGGAGGGTATATTTTGCGAATGTTTTATGTGTGAACATGTAGAGTTACCTGTGCAAGGTGATGGAGGGTCGCGAAGTGTAGGCAAGAGTTATCTATAAAGACATCATGGTGCACAAGAGGTTTTACATAGTTTTTGGCTCAGTAAGTAGAGGTTACTTAAAGTCTTAGTGGTCCTTTTCGATGCTGTAGGCGCCATTGTTCCTGGAGGACACGTTGGGTTTTCTTGGGGATTTTATTGAGCATCAGGCAGAGCTTCCTGAGTTGTGGGAGGTTTTGTGATTGTATGAGGGAGAGGGCTTCATGTTTTATGTTGTTGAAGTCCAGGTTGAGGTACTGAAGGTGTTGGAGGGTAGTTGAAGCTGCGATAGCAAGCGCGCCCTGGTCGCCAATCTTATTGTGTTCAAGGTTGAGGTGTTGGAGGTTCTGGAGGGCTGGAGACTGCGCGAGCATGGTTGCATCATTGTCATTAATTTTGTTGTGCGAAAGGTTTAAGTGTTTGATGTTAAGCATGTTTTTCGCTTGTGAGAGTGCGATAATGCCTGCGTTTTTTAGACCGTTGTCTTCAAGTCCAAGGTGTGTGAGATGCTGGAGGTTAGTAGACTGTGCGAGTGCCTTGAGTCCCCTGCTTTTGATGTTGTTGTAACCAAGGTGAAGTGAGGTGAGCATGGGAAATGCTGATGATTTGGCAAGCGCCTCAATGCCTTTGGCGCTGATGTCGTTGTTCATGATGTTAAGATGTTGAAGATGCTTGAGGTTTTCTGTTTTTGAGAGAGCTACAAGTCCTTTATCTTCAATATCATTCCAGCTGATGTTCAGCTCCTTGATGCGATGGAACGTGTGGGTTTCAGCAAATGATGTGATTCCCGTGTGGCCAATGAGGTTGTCTTCAAGGTTGAGGAAGGTGAGGTTGGGGAGTTGAACGGAGCGAGCGAGGGTGGTGATGCCCAGATCGCCAAGCTCATTTCGATCCAGGTGAAGGTGGGTGATATTGTTCAGCGCAGGCACAGTCGCAAGTGCTCTAATAGCATCATCATCGAGCTGACACTCACTCAGGTGAAGGTTGAACAGGGAGGTGAAGTGAGGGGATTGGGCAAGGGCATGGAGCCCTTTAGCGCTGATAATTGAGCCGTTGAGAACCAGTGTGTGGAGGTTTTTAATGTATGGAGATTGTGCGAGTGCTTTGATCCCCTCATCGCTAACCTTATTATAGCTCAGATCAAGATAGTGGAGGTGTTGAAGATGAGGTGATGAAGCAAGGGCGTGGACGCCCTCATCACTGATTTTGTTGTCACTCAGGTTAAGGTGTTGGAGGCGGTTTAGGTGAATGGATTGAGCGATCGCTGTGGCGTCATCATCATCAAGTAGATTGGTCTGAAGGCCAAGATGTGTGAGGTTTGGAAAGCTTGTCGACGTGACCAGGAGCTGTGTGCTTTTACCCTTGAGGTGATTGGTCTGAAGGTCGAGGTGTGTGAGGTGTTGAAGGTTGGTGGACTCTATCAGGGGTGGCACATTGGAGTTGAGTTCACACATGGAGAGTTTGAGTTTTATGAGGGGAGCAGTGTGATGAAGGAGGTGACGTAGCTGTTCCTGTTGGAGGGGATGATTATGAATGTGTAGGGAGGAGATATGTGCGAGTGCGGGGGATTGTAGAAGTGGATCAAGTGGGTGAAGTGGGTCGCTGTACAGTGAGAGTTCAAACATGGCACAGGGAATGATTGTCGCAGCGAGCTCAAGGTCTTGAACTTTGTGATATGTGGTGAGCGGCTGTGTGAAATGGTGGGGAAAGCTCTGGATGTAGGGGAGCCATTCAGCATGGTAGAGGTCGAGGTTTACTTCATAGCCTTGATGAAGCAATTCAACGAGTTGCTTGCGTTGCGAGCTATCAAGGTTGGGCATGTTCATCAGGCTGCGAAGCTCCGAGAAGGTTTTGTTATTTTCATTGTTTTCAGTCATTTGTATAGATTTTTGATAGAGTGGTTGTTCATGGATATCAGGCATGTAGACCAAAGAGAGGGCGACTTTCCTGACAGGAAAGTCGCCCTCTCTTTGGTCTTTAAATTTTTAATCCCTTTGTGCCACGATTATCCTTCCACCATCTGTTCCAGTTACCAACTTCATCTGTATCCAGGGGGTTTCCCTTCAGCGAGAGGGTGGTGATCCTGTCCATGAAATCAGATTCTCTGAGGAGCTTGGAGCCTTCATTATCAATGTGATTCTTGGAGAGGTTGAGGGTATAGATTTCTTTGAGGTGAGATGATGCTATGAGGGCAGTGATACCAGCTGTACTGATGTCGTTTTTTGTCAAATCAAGTGAGTCAAGGTTTGACATAAACGTTGATTCTGCAAGAGCTTTTATGCCTTTGTCTCCGATTTTGTTGTAGGAGAGGTCGAGGCTTGTCACGGCTTCGAAGCATGCCATTTGAGTAAAGGTTGTGAGCAGCTCATCGTTTACCTTTTCTCTTTTCCAGTCGATGACAAGCGAGCCAGAGGAGGTTGATACTTTTCTCTTGATGTATCTGTGCGTTCTGGTTTTTTGGGACCATTTAAGGGTGTGTAACATGGGGAATGAGCCGTTCTGTAGCTTTGAAGTCAGGATGCTCAAAATTGTTGAAAAGTTTACATGTTTTTTCCGCTCGTCGTATTTTGTGCGTATGTTGAGTTCGGCAATGTTGTTGATATTTTGTGATTTTATAAGGGCCTGTACACCCTTGTCTGTGATCTGATTTTCACTCACATCAAGGTGTGTAAGGTGTTTGATATAAGGTGATTTTGCGAGCGCGATGAGTCCTGTGTCAGTCATGAGATTATTACTGAGTACAAGGTGTGCGACCTGTGTCAGGTGTGCTGCATGTGCCAGCGCGATGAGTCCTTCATCGGTGATGGCGTGGTAATCAAGGACAATACTTGTGAGATGTTCAAGGTGAGGGGATTCTGCAATAGATAGGGCGAGGGAGCCATCATCAACCTCTGCGCCGCTCAAGTGAAGATGTGTGAAGTGGCCGATATGTGGTGATCGTACAAACCTGTTAAGTGCTTCTGCTTCAAGCTCATTGTAGTTCAGATCAAGGCGCTTGATGTGTTTGATGTTGTGTGAGTTGAGGATGATATCAGCATCCTGAAGAGTGATGCTGTTGCTCGTCAGGTCAATGTGGTTCAGGCTTTTGAGTTGTGATGAATTAAGTAGTGAAATCAACCCTTTATCTGTGATTTCGTTTTCACGCAAGTCGAGGCAAGTGAGGTGTGTCAGGTGAGGGGAGTGTGCAAGAGTGAGCAGCCCTTCATCGGATAGATGAGTGGTGTTCAGGTGTAAATGAGTCAGGTTTTGGAGGTTTGAGGACTCCGTAATTGTCAGGAGCTGGTTGTGTGACAGGTTATTGTTGCTGAGGTTGAGATGGGTCAGATTTGCGATATGGGGTGATTGGAGGACAACGTCAAGGTGAGCGTCTTCCAGGGCATTGTCACTGATGTCGAGGCTACGAAGGTTCGCGATCTTGGGAGCGTTGGCAATGGCATGGTAGGCATCAAGTTCGAGCGAGCATCTGTTTAGCTTCAGGTGAGTGAGAGAGTCCATGAGGGGTGAGTCAAGGAGTGCTTTGAGGTCTTTCGTGTGGAGCTTGTATGCACGTAAAGTGAGTGTGTTAAGTGCTGGGAGCTTTGTGTGGTGCTCAATGAGTTCAGGCAGCATATCTCTGACGTGAGAGTAGGCCAGATATAACTCTGAGATCGCATCAGTGTGGTCCGAGGTGAATAACCTTTTGATGTCGTGCTCATCCCAGTTGCCGTGGGCGTTGGCAATGAACCGTGCACCAGGGATGCAGCGTGCCATACGATGCAAGTCATATATGTCTTCGACCTCACCGAGTGGCAGTGCAAAGTGATGTGGGAACCCTTGCATATAAGGAATCCACTCTGCCTGATACATTTCAGGTGAGGTTTTTTCGGTGTTGAGGAGGAGCTCCATGAGATATGCACGCTGTGCACTGTCAAGAGTTGGGGTGTTCATGAGGCTGCGGAGTTCGGCGAAAGTGTTTGTCATGAGTGTCAATCTCTGTGAGGTTCGAGCTGGGTTGTGGAAAGAGGATTGGCATTTTATTATGACAATGTATGAACAATTTAAAGCAAAAAGAGGGCGAATTTCCTGACAGGAAATTCGCCCTCTTTTTGTGTTATGCGTGGTAGATATTACGTCATAAAAACGTGCCATGGCGCGAGGATTGGTTGTGTGTGGTCGGTGGGTTGAGGAGCCTGTGGTGGTGTGATGTTTGGTTGAGGGCATGAATGGTTTCCGAGGGGATCATGTTGCCTTCACAGGCAATGGATGGGACGTGGATGAGGTTGGGTGACTGTATGAGGGAGGTGATGCCATCCAGTTCGATGTGATTGTAGCTCAGGTCAAGGTGCGTGAGGTTTTTGAGCTGTGGAGCGTGTGCGAGTAGGCGAGCACCAGCGTCGCTGATGTTATTACTGCGAAGCTCAAGGTGTGTGAGTTCGCTCAGATCGAGTGTGTTCAGGAGGAGTTCAATGTCCCTGTCCCCAAGTTTGTTCCCGTTGAGTTGAAGGGTGGTTATGGGGGAGAGGTAAGGGGACTGAACGAGGGCCTTAAGCCCTTCGTGCTCCATAAACATGTAGCTCAAGTCAAGGTGTGTGAGGTTTTTGAGCTGGGAGGATTGTGCGAGCGCCTTGATGCCATAGGGGGAGATGTAATTACTGCCAAGAAAGAGCCCCTTGAGGTTTTTGAGGTGAGGCGATTGCATCAGCGCAAGGGTGCCTTCTCTGCCGATACTATTGGAGCGTATATTGAGGTGTTGGAGGGAGGATAGATGCGGTGAGTTTGCAATGTGCAATGTCCCCGTGATGCCGACCTCATTGTTTTCGATTGTGAGGTGTTGGAGGGAGGATAGATGCGGTGAGTTTGCAATATGTTGGATGCCTTCAACACCAAGCTTGTTGTTCTGAAGATGGAGTGAGGTAAGGTTTTTAAGATAGGGGGATTGAGCAAGCGCACGCGCGCCTTCTTCTCGGATCTGGTTGGTTGCCAGTGAGAGGTATGTGAGGTTCTTGAGGTAAGGGGATTGTGCGAGGTGGTAGACCTCATGGTCCTCGATGGCGTTGCTTGCAAGTGAGAGGTGCGTGATAGAGGAGATATGGTGTGACTGTGCAAGTGTTTGTATGTGCTTGCTTATTGACGCGAGGTCGAGGTTGAGTTTCGTCAGGTTTTTGAGCAACGGGGATTGCATGAGCCGCTGGAAATGCCTGGTGTTCAGGTTGTTTGTTCGGCACAGCGTCAGCGCGGTGATATGATTGAGCTTTGTGCTGTCAAGCAAGCTTTGGATGAGCGTATCAGAGGGGGTTTTGAGAACCAGTGAGGAGAGCGTGTGGAGCGCAGGAGAGCGTTCAAGTGTTGAAAATTCCTGTGCTTTATCAGGGATGTGTAATTCAAATCGAGCGCATGGGATCAGGTTTGCGGTATGTTCAAGCTCCTTGACGCTGTGCACACTGGTCAGTGGTTGTTCAAAGTGATGGGGAAAGCTCTGGATGTAAGGGAGCCATGTTGATCGATAAAGTTCGCGGTGTGTTTCATTGCCTTGTAGGAGCAGGTCAAACAGGTGTTGACGCCGAGCTTCATCAAGCGCAGGCGTGTTCATCAGGCTGCGAAGTTCAGCAAACGTATGTGAGGATGACATCATGAGATATGGACCATATGTATTGAGGAGCACACACATATGTGTCTACTCTATGGCTTGCATAATATAGGTGCAAGCGTTGTAATAAAGTGAAAGAAATACAATATTACAACAGGATAACGCCTGTCGTTAAGTCTTTTTTTATACTGTATTCAGTCAAATCTCACAATGCATTTAATATCGGAATGATATATGTGTATACCATTGTGGGTGCAAGCAAAAAAAGAGGGCGAATTTCCTGTCAGGAAATTCGCCCTCTTTTTTGTTCAAGTGTATGAACTTAAAGCATTATTTTGCTTTGAGTGCAGCCTCGATAGCTTCTTCAAATTTGGGGAAGGGCTGTGCGCCAACAAGGCGAGTGCCGTTGATGAAGAAGTTAGGAGTTCCGCGTACGCCGACTTTGGAACCCTGTGCCATCTCGTCTTTGACTTGCTTTGCAACAGCAGGATCGTTGTAATCCTTCTTGAACTTGTCCATGTTCAAGCCAAGCTCTTCAGCGTAGCCAGCCATGAGTGCGTCGATGTCGCCACCTTTGAAGGACTTCTGAGTTGCAAACAACTTGTCGTGCATTTCCCAGAACTTGCCTTGCTTACCAGCAGCGATTGCAGCGCGGTGAGCGGGCTCAGCTTCTTTGTGGAAAGGAAGTGGGTATGCTTTGAAGACGACCTGAACCTTGTCTCCGTACTTCTTGATGACCTGATCCACGCTGTTTGCGCCACGGCTACAGAAGGGGCATTGGAAGTCAGAGAATTCGTAGATCTTGACAGGAGCGTTGTTGGGTCCTTTGACAAAGGAGTTGCCCACGGTCAGGAGCTTGGTGTCCACTTTTGCGGGTGGCTCAGCAGCTTTGGGTGCAGCCTTGGGAGCGTTCTTTTTGTTGATTTCAACAAGCTCTTTGTAGAGCGCGTCGCCCTTGAGGTTCTTGGCTCCCATGGTCTTCTTGGCAAGTTCGATCTGCTTGTCGATTTCAGGCTTGAACTTGGCGAAAGGCTGAGCGCCTGTGATCTGAATACCGTTGACAAAGAAGTTGGGTGTTCCACGAGCGCCAACGCGGCCAGCGAGAGCGGCATCGTCTTTGACTTGCTTTGCAACAGCAGGATCGTTGTAATCCTTCTTGAACTTGTCCATGTTCAGGCCAAGCTCTTCAGCCCACTTCATAAGAGCAGGTTCGCCGCTCTTGATCTCTTTCTGGTTGTTGAACATCAAGGCGTGGTATTCCCAGAACTTGCCCTGCTTGCCAGCAGCGATGGATGCGCGAGCAGCGATCTCAGCCTGCTTGTGGAAAGGAAGTGGGAGGTGCTTGTAGACCACGCGTACCTTGTCGCCGTAGTTCTTGATGATCTCCTGGAGAGTGTCATCGCCACGCT
Organism: uncultured Pseudomonadota bacterium; assembly: GCA_950059285.1. Taxonomy (GTDB): domain Bacteria; phylum Myxococcota_A; class Bradymonadia; order Bradymonadales; family Bradymonadaceae; genus CATLTV01. Next base: position 23,056 of record CATLTV010000044.1, read on the forward strand.
TACAGAAGGGGCACTGGTAATCAGAGAATTCGACGACGGTCACGAAGTAGTTACCATCAGCGTTTTTCTTGGCATCAGCATCGTTGACAGGGATGAATTCCACTGTGGACGCTGCGGGCTTCTTGGCCTGGGGTGGCTCAGCAGCCTTGAAGTTCTTCTTCACGAGGTCACGGTAGACGTTGTTTCCACCGATCTTCTTGGCTTCAGCAAGCTGTGCGTTGAAGACCTCTTCGAACTTTGCGATGGGCTGTGCACCAGAGAGGCGAACGCCGTTGATGAAGAAGTGAGGTGTGCCGCGCACGCCAAGCTTCTGACCAAGCTGCTGGTCAGCCTTGATGATTTCGCCAAACTCGGGCTTGTCGAAGTCCTTTTTGAACTTCTCAACGTCAAGTCCAAGCTCCTTGGCAAAGCCAGCGGTGTACTCTTTCATGTCGTTTGCGTGTGACTTGAAGTTCTTGAAGTTTGCGAACAACATGTCGTGCATTTCCCAGTACTTGCCTTGCTCACCAGCAGCGAGCGCAGCGCGTGAAGCGTCTGGAGCCTGCTTGTGGAAGGGAAGTGGGTAGTTTTTGTACACCACGCGGACATCATCGGGGTACTTCTCGTAGAGCTCCTTGACGGTGTTCGCGCCGCGATCACAGAAGGGGCATTGGAAGTCAGAGAATTCGACGACTGTCACGAGTGCGTTGGGATTACCCATCACAGGGGAGGTGCCCACAGGGATCACATCGCTGTCCACGAGTGATGAAGGTGTGCCTTTACCTGCTGCGCTGTCTGCACCAAAGGAAGGTGCTGCTGCTGCGCCAGGAGCTGGGGCCTCGCCATTTGTTGTGGTGGTCTTGTTACCGACGAAGTAACCGCCGCCAAAAGCGATCACTGCGACGACCACTGTGCTAGCAATAAGAGTTCCGTTTCCAGATGATTGTTGAGCCATGTCGTTTGTCTCCATGGGTTATGGTTAGGGCAGGCGTCTCATGATGAAATGTGACAGGACACCTGCTGTGTTTCACTAACATTGTGAAGTTGTTAAAATTGTTAATTTTTTAAGATAAAGCCAGGATCTCATCCAACGTAAACAATTCAGATACAACGGCATATGTCGTGGCGTATCAGAGTGCACACCAACCTCTTCCAAAGCATTGTATTGTAGACAAAAGGTATGTCCCTCTGTCTGTATAATCTTCAGAAAGATGGCTGCTTTCCTCAAGCTCACGAGGGGCACATCTGCCCACGAAGTTCGCGTCCTGTCAAGAGAATCTTTCTTTTGACGTGGCGCTACACGGGCGTCATCCTCACGCAAGTTGAGCTTGTGGTGCGGTGTTTAAGGTGTTGGATTTGAAGGGTTTTTGCGCGCGTGTGTGGGCGCAAAGAATCAGACGAGCGTCTGGGGTGGCTGCTTGTCCTTCATCGGATGGCCAGTGGCCTCTTGAAGTAAGCTGCGCGCATGGGCTTGCTGTAGAGGCAAGGTATGAGCCTTCTCCTTGTAAGGAGGTGGGGTCGCATGCGCAGGAAGAACCGCAGCGCTCAATGTCACATCCAGGATGAGACGCTGGGGGAGGGGAGGGTGGGATTCACAACGATCAGGGCCACTGGAGGACGCCTGACAACTGTTGCTGGGCATATCGGGTGCTTCAAGCGGAGCAATGTCTTCGAGCAAGGAGATGGCTACAAACTGGTAGACCTCCTCCTGTGTGTCTTGCTCTACTGTTGTACAAACAGCTGCCTGTGCACCATTCTCGTCGGACTTCTCGCTGGCATCACAAGGAAGCTCGGCGGTCGGTTCATCGATCGATGACTGCAATTCAACCTGCTCGCTACGCTGTACACGTAACATGTCGCGCAGTGCACGAAGCTCAATGGACATCTGGTAAGAGCGCGCATCAGGTGTCATCACCTCCACGGAGTCAGACAGATCAGAACCCTGATCCAGGCAAAAACCTGTCGTCTGCCAGAGCGCGTCGCTCAAGTGCTTTGTCACAGCCTGTGCTTCCATCGCAGGGAGCAAACACACAAACACCACACCAAACGCAAAGACGCGCTGGGCATGTTGGGTGATTGTTGTGAGGAGCTGTGTGAACACTTAATTTCTCTTTGATGTTGAGGTCTTGAATTCATGCACTACATGCACACAAACTCTCCTCAGCCTTAAACAGGTCAGGCCATTTATACTCAGAACTATAAATGAAAATCAAGAACTTTGCCAAACTTGTATGACTCTTCTCAAGAATTGTCATACCATGACCTGTGTTTATTGAAGTGATGACCAGTCCATTCTATTCCTCTGACCCATACACATTTTTACCTTTGATATAACCTCATGAAATATTTACTCGTGTTGCTCTGCGCCTCCCTCTGTGTGTCATCCTCTCTGGCTTGCTCAGGTTCATCTAGCACTCAGAAGAGCGCCGATACAACCCCCACAACATCTCCTCAGCCCCCATCCAATTCCAGCTTGATCGACCTCTCTCGCCCCGCTGGTGCACAGCTCTCCTGGTTGCTTGCATTCTTTGCTGTGGATGCCCCCGCACCCTCTGCCGACTCATTACACTCACTGGAACATTTTACCCCACTCTTCCTTGAACGCATGCCTGAAACTGCGCTCCTCGAAAACTTTCAACAGGTCCAACAACAGGTCGTACATCTGTCTGCCTCCAAGCTTCTTATTGAGCATGACTACGAAATGACTGTGCTTGCCATGAGCAAGGACCAGACTCTCTGGGTCGTCTCTGTCTCTGTCAGCAGACAACCCCCCTACCTGATCGAGGGACTCTTTCTTCAACCTGCTCCAGATGAATCCAGCGAACAACTCACCAAAGTCGATTAACTCATCTCACCTCACGACGTGGTCCTGACTTATGACCCCCATATCATCCACCAACTTGCCCCAATCCTTGCGTGTCATCCTCGTGGGTGCAGGAGGGCGCATCGCCCAAAAACACCTTCAGGCGATCCTCTCCATTCCACGTTTGCATCTTGCTGCGCTCGTGGATACACACGCCGACTGGACACCTCCAGCTCACCTGGACCACATCCCTCAATTCACCAACCTCACCGATGCCCTCGCTGCAAACACATATGACATCGCGGTGATTTGCTCCCCCAGCGGACTTCACACACACCATGTCTCACAATGCCTTGAGGCACAGATGCATGTTCTCTGTGAGAAGCCTGTGACGCGTTCTCTACAGTGCTTTGAGCGTGTGCTCAAGTTGTCGAAAGAGAATGGGAAACTGCTCGTGCCTTGCCATCAAACAAGGCTCTATCCCTCCTTTCAGTTTGCGTTGTCATTGATACAGTCCGAAAGCCTTGGCCGCATTCACTCCCTGAATCTCAACCTCCAACTTTGTCGACCTCAACGTTACTTTGATGAGGCTCCCTGGCGAGGAGCTCTGGGGATGGATGGCGGCGTCTTGTGGAATCAGTCGACGCATTTGCTGGACTGGTTGTTGAGCTTTATGCCCACCACGCCTTATGAACTTTTCTCCTATCAGGGGACATATCGTCGAGCCATTGAATCCCCTGATATTGCCTCCATGCTCCTGCTCTTTCACGGTGGTATGGCAACGATCTCCACCTCTGTGCTCGCAGAACCATCAAACTTTGAATCTGTTCTCAGCGTGCTTGGTGATCGGGGCTTTGTGCAACTTGGTGGACCTGGTGCCCGACATATCACGCGGTTGAGCTATCAGGATATGCCTTCGGTGGATATTGATGCTCTGAACGCACAGTCCGATGAGATTGCAGCCCAGGGACACGCGCCACTTTATCACTCCTTACTGACCTGGATCTCTGGTCAGCACCATGAAACACTTGATGCATTGCAACAACGCGCGCTCTGGGGAATCAAACTCATTGAGCTCTCGGAGCTGTCTGTCAAAACACACGCTCCACAACCCTGGCGCTGACTCTGATGACATGGATTGACTTGATCTCTCGACTTCGGCATAAGCGTCTGTGCCTTCTTTCGAAGCGCTCATTTGAAATTCATCCATCTCCCCTCTGTTGACCAGGCACGCTTGTGAGCGAAGTAGACGTTTTTATCCACCCGACAGCGATCGTTGATGTCGGGGCGGAAGTTTGTAAGGGTACTAAAATATGGCATTTTTGCCATGTGTGTGGGGGTGCAAAGATTGGCCCCAATGTCAGCCTTGGACAAAACTGTTATGTCGCTCCCACTGCCATGATCGGTTCGGGCTGTCGCATCCAGAATAATGTCTCCATTTATGATGGTGTTGTGCTCACTCGTGATGTCTTTGTGGGGCCTTCCGCTGTGTTTACCAATGTCCTCACCCCTCGTGCTCATGTCAGTCGCAAGGATGAGTACAAACAAACCCTCGTCAAACAGGGCGCAAGTATTGGTGCCAACGCCACCATTGTGTGTGGTGTCACCATTGGTCAGTTTGCCATGATTGGTGCTGGCTCGCTGATCTGTAAAGATGTGCCTGATTACGCACGCATGGTCGGAAACCCCGCCCGCTTCATCGGATGGAGCTGTCAGTGTGGCGGTAATCTTGAACACACATCTTCCTCCACACTTATCTGTCCATTGTGCAGCCTGTGTTACCACACAAGTGACTCTGATCCTGCCCGTCTTACGCTCTCTCAGGACCCCCTCTCATGACCTCTCCTTACCTCGACGTCCCCCTCATCGACCTCGCCAAAATGAACAGCCCCATTCAACAGTTGCTGCGTGGTAAGGCTGTGGAAGTGCTTGATTCATATCAGTATATTGGTGGGGCTTATGTGCGATCCTTTGAAGAGAAGATGGCTGAGTTGATCGGGTGTCGTCATGCCATTGGTGTCTCCAGTGGGACTGATGCGTTGCTTGCTTCGTTGATGGCGCTTGGCATTGGACCCGGCGATGAGGTCATTACCACCCCCTTTACCTTTTTTGCCACCGCTGGCTGTATCGCCCGTCTTGGGGCAACTCCTCGCTTTGTCGACATTGAGAAAGACACCTTTAACCTTGATGCCACACAGCTTGAACAGGCGATCACAACGCATACCAAGGCAATTATCCCCGTCCATCTGTTTGGACAAATGTGCGACATGAAGGCGATCAACACGATCGCTGCTGCGCATCACATCCCCGTGATCGAGGATGCGGCCCAGTCCGTGCTCGCCCGACGCGATGAGCTCCAGGCTGGGAATGCTGGTGATGTGGGCTGTTTTAGCTTCTTCCCCACCAAAAATCTTGGCGGCGCTGGCGATGGTGGACTCATCACCTGTAATGATGATGACCTCGCTCACAAAATTCGCCTCGTGTGCAAGCATGGCGCACACCCCAAGTATGTCCATCAAATTGTGGGCGCAAACTTCAGGCTTGATGCGCTTCAGGCGGCCTTGCTCGAGGTGAAACTTGAGATGCTGCCACAATGGACCTCTCAACGTCAGCAGAATGCGGCTGCCTACGACTCGCTGCTATCACACCTGGTTCAGACGCCGCAAAACGCCCACGAGAGTGTCCATGTCTACCATCATTATTGCATTCGTCTTGAACAGCGCGATCGCATACAAAAAGAATTGAAAGCACGAGGGATTAGCTCCGCTGTGTATTATCCAAAACCACTCCACCTTCAGGAGTGCTTTGCACACCTTGGCTACACCCCCGGAGACCTTCCTGTGGCCGAAAACACATGCCAACAGATCCTCGCCATTCCCGTATGGCCAGGCCTGTCCTCATCACAAATTACACATGTCACAGACTCCATCAAAGAGCTGCTCTGAGTTACACAGCCCTTGCTGTCATCAGAGAGGTATGTAGCGCTTCTCGCGAATTTTTTTGGCGATGCTGCTGCGAAAACCATCAATCATGAACATGACCTCATGCGCTGTTGCGGTGGTCTTGAAGAACTCGTCGAGGTAGAGCAACCTGTTGGCGACGCCTTCAAGATGGAACGAAAAGTATAGACTCATCAAGGGGTTAATGTAGAGCTCTGAGCCCGCTGTGCGAGAGGTTGTGTGTACATCACCAAAGTCTCCTTCAAGCGCGCTCTGCACGGACAGATGTACGATGCTTGGTCGATCGGGCATCTGCTGATGCACAAAATCGAGCGCCTGTGTGTAGAGCTGCGCCTCGGGCATCTCCTTCATGCAGGAGAATGTGCCAAGATAGTGGCCAGACTTGATGAGAGCAGCCATTGACTCAAGAAAGTAGTGATGCTGGACGCCATGGTAGGTGTCCACGCCAAAGCCAAGACATGTGAGGACTTTGTGGGGAATGTGCTCAAGCATGGAGACTGCGGCCAGGCTGCACGCATCTTCCATGGGCGTGCCAAGATCTGGCTCATCACCACGCATCAGGCTGTCGGTGCCTCCATCGACAAGAATGATGGCATCGATATCAAGATGCGTGCACAACGTGTGATAGGCCGCATGCAATGGTTTGACGCCAGTCTTGTAAAAGGCATAGACGGGGACTGTTGTGTTGTATGTGTTGCTTAAAAATTGGCTAAGGTAACGCTCTGGAAAATAATGACTATTTCCAGGAGTGTCGGGCGTGACCTCCAGGAGGTGTGGGGTCAGATAGCCAGGTGCTGAGGGAAGGAGTGTGGAGAAGCTCAGGTTTGCAAGGTGTACTTGCTTGCCAAGATTTTTGAGCGCTGCATACAGAGGCAGACCTGCAAAGACATCAAATCCACCACCTGCTCCAGCAATAAGGACGTGACGTGCGTTCTTGAGGAGGTCAAACAGTGGAATGGATGTGATGTTCATGATTCAGGCTGCATCGGGGCGTCGTGACGAGCGATCAGGCGTCTCGTCGTAATTATAACGGTAGTAATAATACGAGTATGAGTAGGCACCAATGGAGGTGTCGATGTTGTTCAGGACACAGCCCATGAACGGAGCACCAATGGTTTCGAGCTGCTCAATGGAGCGACGTAGGAGCTCACGGCGAGTTTGTCCGTACTTGGTGACCAGAATAACGGCTTCCACGCGGTGGCTGAGGATGAGGGCATCGGAGACTGCGCCAAGAGGAGGGGAGTCGAAGATGATGCGGTCGTAGCGCTCCTTGAGTTCTTCGAGCAAGGGGCCAAAGCTATCGGCATGAAGTCGTTCAGAGGGATCAGGAGGAATGGGACCGCAGGAGATCATATCGAGGTTTGGAACCTCGGTCTTGTTGATTGCATCATCAAGCGTGGCGGTCTTGTCGAGCAAGGAAGCAAGTCCAGCGTTGGAGTTCTCCAGGTTGAACGCCTTGTGCACACGTGGGCGACGAAGGTCGGAGTCAATGAGGACAGTCTTCAAGCCTGACTGCGCCATGGCGATGGCCATGTTGGTGCTGATGAGCGTTTTTCCTTCGCTTGGGCCAGGGCTTGTGACGAGCATCACTCTCGGGGAGCGATCGCCTGTCATGAACATAATATTGGTACGCAAGCTCTTGATGCCTTCGGCAAAGGAGCTCTTGGGTGCCACATGCGTAATCAGGTCGAGCGTATCACCTTGAATTTCAGCGAGCCCTTTGAGGACTGATTTGTCGACAGCGGGGAGCGTGCCAAGCAAAGGTTTTGAGGTGTAACGCGTGATATCGTTTTCGCTGCGGACTGTATTATCTAACAGGTAGATCAGCGCAAGGATAGCAGCACCAAGACCAAGACCAAGAGCGAGCCCCATGATCAGGTTTGTGAGCATGTTGGGGCTGATGGGCGCGACAGGTTTGTGTGCTTCTTCAAGGAGTTGGATGTCTTCGTTTTCGTACATCGAGTTGATGTCGAGTTCCTCGGAGCGCTTGAGTACGGTCTTGAATAGCTCCTTGAGGTTATCGGCGTTGTCACGAAGCTGGCCATACTCCACACCGAGCGCATCAAGTTCAAACGCCTCCTGTTTGAGCAGGTCAAGTTCACGTACAAGACGTGACTTTTCACGACGCAAGGTCTCAACACGGTTCTTGATGCCCGAGCGAATGCGGCCGATCTCTTCCGCGATGTTTTGCTCCACGACCTTGTGCTCTGCGATGAGCGCCTTGAGGTCGGGGTAATCATCCAGGTAACCTCGCCCTTTGAATTGGGCGATTTTTTCACGGAGCTGGGCTTCACGATCAATGGCGCTGGAGAGGGCGCCACCCTGTGTAAGCTGGGCGATGGTTTTGAGGTCCTCGCCATTTTTTTCCATCTTGTTGATCTGAGTGAGCAAGGCTTCCTCAGCAGCAAGCCTTGCTTTGACCTCATTGAGCTGGTCGTTGATCGTGCCCATGTTGGAGCCCGTCAATCCCTGCTTGCTCTCATAAGAGATGGAGAGGATTCCCTTTTCTTTTTTAAACGTGTGCAGTTTTGTCTGTGCATCATTGAGCTCTTTTCGCTTGCTTGACACATAGTTATCAAACCATGACACCATCTGATTTAGACCACCTGATTGATACTCGCGGGTGTAATCGATGTAGGCCATGGCATAGGCATTGGCCGCATCCTGCGCGAGCTCGGGGTCTGTTGTGGTGGCGCTCATTTTGAGCACACGTGTGGCACCCTGACGTTGCACGCTGGTGATGCCAAGCAGTCGACGCGCAGCACGCTCAAGGCGCTCTTCCTCGGACACCGGGGTGCCATCAGGTTTGGTGGCGGCGACAAAACCAGGTCGGTTCAAAAAGTCACCGCGTCGAGCGACACGCTCTGCAAAGTCGGGTGAGCGTAGAATGACCTGTTGGGTGTTCCAGAGAGATTCAAACTGATAACCCGCGCTGACATCAAGCAGGTCCACGCGCTCAATTTGACGGCCAAAGATATTTTGAGGAGGTTGTTGGAATAGAAGCCTCGCGCTCGCCTGATAAATACGCGGCTGTCGTTTGGTCCAGAAGTACGCAGCGGTGGTGGTCAGTGAGCCTGTAATCAAAAATATCCAGAAGTACCGACGCAACAAGCTCCAGAGCTGAGAGATAA
>CATLTV010000045.1 GCA_950059285.1 uncultured Pseudomonadota bacterium
ATCGCCTGAAGATGCTTCTCTTCTACTCTTTTCTTCGGGGCAAGCTCCGCGACGGGAGCTTAGGTCAACAGAACCTAATACAAGGCAGGCTTGTGAGGAAGACCTGTCAGCGGGAGCAAACCAATGCTATCGCCTTGTTGCATGAGAAGTTTTTCAAGCATGGTGCCTCGCAGTAACACACCATCATCGCCCTGACGCTTGTACTCCACAAACGCCGCCCTGAACCTGACCTCATGAGCACGAGGGAGATCAAAGCCCACAAGCGCCACACCATCAGCTTCATCGCCATCATCCATCCATCCCTCAAATGTCTTCATGTCAGTGCGCACCACGGGCTCGCACTGATCAGTGCGAGCCTTGTAGGTTGGTCCGCCATCAAAAGGATCAATGGAGTAATCGTACTGGAATCCAATGCTTGAGAGCATCTTCTGAACAGGTAAGGTGGACTTACCAACCTGACCAATTTGAGCTTTCACCTTGGCAGGAAGCAGACAGGTATACAGCGGCGTGGATGGGAACAAACCACGAATAAACTCAATGTTTTCGCGGCTCATTCTATCGGCTTGCATGTAGTTCAAGCCTGTGAAGTTTGCGCCCACATGATCCCAGAGATCGCTGCCTCCATCCTCTCGCAGAGGAGGCAAAAGCTCGGCGACAATCTCATCACGGAACCAATCACGGTGCATTCCCACATAAAGAAAACGCACAAAACTCAGTATCTTACCAAGCTTCAACTTGTGTCCTCGCCATTCAGGGTCAAGGATCAAGCCGCCAATCTCAGTGGGGCCGTGGTAATCAAATGTGAGCTGTAACACCTGATGCACAAAGTGTTTTTTAATGGTGCCAGAGTACATCTGCTCCTGTTGCACCCTGAAGTACACTGAGGGTCGCTCATAGGTGCCATGCTGTGCGATGATCATGCATGAGCCAATGATCTGATCAAGCGTGGGCTCGATCATCACAAACACATACTCTCGATCCTGAATCCCATCGTAACGCCCACCAAAACTATCCTGGCTTTTCGCAATGATGCGCTCCAGACGCGCCTTATCAGCGGGGAGGTTCAACGTATTTAAACGCTCAGCCAGCTTGTAAAGCTTATCAATGTCCTGGGGTTTGACTTCGCGAAGAAGAATCATACAGCCTACCTTTTGATGCCAATCAATAAATCAAAAAAATCAACAACACGGGCCAACTCTACATCAGCAATACACACACAGCAATGCACGAACATCACTTGATTTTTTAAGACCTCACACATCTTTTTTGAACACCTTGGAGAATGCGTCGATGCATTGATGTGTTAAGTGAGTGAGGAGTCTTTACAAGTGCTTGATTCCGATCGGTTATTACAAAAGTCTGCGTGACAAAATACTCTCAGGGGTTATCCTTAAAACTATAATCTGTGAGTCTTACAGCACTGAACTCAACCAAGGAGCATAATATGAGCTGGAAGCACAACCTTCATCACATGACAAATAGTCTCGCCACTGTCGGCGAGAAGATGGTCCATACCTCTCGCCACATGAAAAACGCGACGACTGTGAAGCAGGCGACACGCGCGGCTTTGCAAATGCCTGTCAAGGAACTTGCCGTCATCTGCGGACGTGCGGGCATGGCTGGCGCTGTTGTTGATGGCGCTACAGGCGCATTTCATGGCTGGCGCGCTGTACGACGTGGCCAGATCGACACCAAACAGGCCGCCATTCACACAGGTGCCGAGTTTGGATGTGGCTTTGTCACATCTTCGGCAGGCACCGCAGGCACACTCGCAGCCTACATGATCACAGGCACAATGGGACCTCTTGCCATCGCCGCAGGCATGGGCGCAAGCGTCGGCTCGCGTTACATCTATCGCAGCGTAATTGGCGAGACACTACCTCCCAAAAAAGAAGCCTCTGAGACCGACGAGTAGATCTCGTTTTTACACCACACGTCTCTGTCAAAACAAAGCGGTCAGGGACGACCAATTGGCTAGCCAATTGGTCGTCCCTGACCGCTTTGTTTTGACAAATCCTTAATCCAAACTATACATGTCACTAAGCGTTTGAAGTGATTGGGGGTGGAGAGCTGACGAAAGATGATGGAGCGAGAGCACGAGTAAAATCAAAGCAAGTGCCTTGTACTGCTGCTAGTTTTTCGACAAAGTTCTCACTTCTTCAAATCAGTCAGAGCCCATACACAATGATTTTAACCGCTGTACGTACACCCAGAGTTTAACGTATCTCACCACAAGGTAGGACATGACACGCCATATTATCACCCCCCTTCTCTTTATCCTCTGCACCCTCACAGCCTCAAGCGCTTACGCGCAACAACCTGCGTTGACTACGCCACAAGAAGGTGAAGTATCCACGGACGTTGAAGATGCTCGCTGGAGCAAGTTGTTTCGCCCTGGCACACTGGATGCGCAAGTCACATTGGGCATGGGTACGGCGCTGTCTCCCACCTTTGAACCAAGCGTGGACCTTGGACTGATTCCTCTGGGCACAGATAACACGTTGAGCATTGGCGCAAGCGTCGGCATGGGTTATTGCCTGGGCTGCCTTATCCTGAGCGCGCTGCCTAACCTGAGCGTGCGTAGCTGGAGCATTGATCCTCAGGTCCGCGTCCTCGGACACTTTGGTTCCCTGGTCAAGTCCATCAATATCCCCGAAATGGATCTGTATGGTGGCCTCGTGTCTGGTGTCTCCATCTACCACTTCAGGTGGATTCAAGATAACCCCAGCGTCGAAGCCAATGGCAACGTGTTGGGAATCAACATGGGCCTTCTTGGTGGCATGCACTACCTACTCAATGAGCGCGTTTACATTGGCGCTGAACTCAAATACCTGCTTACGCTCAGACTGAATGAAGTCACCGTGGAAGTCGATGGCACCACCTACTCTGATGCCGCGGTTAACAACTATATTCAGAACGGTATGGAGTACACATTCCATCTTGGTGCAAGGTTCTAACCCCTTGCATATACGCAAAAAAAGAGCGGCGCCGGGGGCGGCAATTTACGCAGTAAATTGCCGCCCCCGGCGCCGCTCTTTTTTTGCTACCACTGACCACCAAGTGTGGGCTCACCACGTTTCCAGGGAAAGTCAGGGTAGAAAATGTGCATGAGCGTGAGCCCTGCGGCGGGTGCAGTGATACCAGCCATGGTGCGATCTCCGCTCTCAAGAATGTCCTTCATACGTGAAGGTTGATAACGCCCCGCTCCGACCTCCTTTAAAGTCCCGGAAATGATGCGCACCATGTACTTCAGGAAGGCATCTCCCTCGACCCAGATCAAGACCTCACAAGGATCGTTGAGCTCAATGTTTATCCCCCGAATATGACGCACGGTCGTATTGGCCTGACAGTCCGAGGCTCTGAATCCAGCAAAGTCGTGCTCACCCACAAGATATGACGCGGCCTCTCTCATCGCATCAAGATCGAGCGGCTTGATCACGTGCCAGGCATCCTCAAGCATCAATGGATTGGGAAAACGATGATTCCAGATCCTGTAGCGGTAGATCTTTCCGCCCGAGCTTCGACGCGCATCAAACGCAGCATCAACCTCCTCAGCACGTAAAATCGTAATATCGTCTGGAGTCAATGCGTTAAGCCCCCTCACGAAGGTCCATTCATCGTGCGATGAATCATGCTCAAAGTGCACAGTCTGAGCGAGCGCGTGCACGCCTGCATCTGTGCGTGACGCTCCCTGAAAGCGAAGTTCCTGCTCGGAGCAATTGAGTAAGCGACTCAATCCTCTACGGATTTGCCCCTCCACCGTCTCCACGCCATCTTGCTTTTGCCACCCGTGATAACGCGATCCTCTGTAAGCCACACGTAACCTGACCCGTTTCATAACACTCCATAAGGAGAGGGCGTCACTTTTTACAAAAGTGACGCCCTCTTTGTGGTTCACGATAGATTAAAATTCAAAAGCCAGACCAAACAACCATTGCTCATCGCTCAGGTCCAGTCCCTGACTCCCAAAGCTGTCCACACGCGAGATCATATACTCGCCAAAGAGGTAGGAGTTATTAATGCCCCAGCTAAGGTCAAAAGATGCGGCGGTTGCAGGGTCCACAAAGTCGAGCAAAAGCTGCAAACCAAGCGATGCATGCCAACCTGTACGTGCGCCTCGTGACACACCCGTGTCATCATTACCTGAGGTTTCACCATCGCCATCGACCACTCGCCACATATGGTAATCAAGACCTGCGCGTGCAAATGGCACAAGCGGGATGTTGTGGTGAATCGCGCTGTAATCGTACTTGTAGAACACCGATGCTCTCAATGGAATCACGCGGAAATTCGTCTCACCAGGCACATCTGTGGTCGCCTCTTCCGAGTCCTCACCAGCCATGGCGGCAGCGGTCTGAACCTCACCCTTACGACGTGCAAGACCAATATGACCACCCACACCAAGCTTACCATAGTTCCTGATGATGTATCGCTCCACGACAAGCTCACCGTACAACATGTTGTCTGTACCGTAGAACTCTTCAAATGCACCCGGTTGGCCCTGCGCGGTCAACTCCTCATCAATGCGATACGGATAATATCCACCTAACTTCAGCTCGAAAGAACCCGTGATTGGACTCTGGCTATCATCCTCAATTAAATCAAGGCTTTGAGCCATGGCCTGACCACTAAAAAGAAGCGTCGAGGCGATCAGAATTGTTGCGAAGAGGAAACGATTTTTCATAGTACAAATATCTCAATGTAAGGAAGTGAAGAGCAAGTTCTAAACATGAATCATTACGACTTCTTGCGTCGTCTCACAAGGCCCGCCATACAGAGCCCCAGCCCCACAAGCAAGAGCGTATTCTTGCCTTGAGGTGCTGTGGAAGACACCTGACAAAAGCCTCCAGTCTCTTCTCCTCCGTTTTGCTTGTAGTACTCCCAGTAACCCACGGTCTCAATCACATCAAAGGGCTGGGTCGCGGTCAAAATGCTCTCATTGCCAACCTCATCCACGCTCGCAACACCAATCCAAAGCGTGGTGCCAGGCGTCTGCTCGGCGATCGAGGTCGATGCCGTGTATGTTGAGGTGCTGTTCACATAAACACTCTTTGCCCCGCTCACATTGTCGGCAAAGTCATCACCAGCAAACTCTTCTGTGGAGTACACCACACGATAACTGTCCACATCATTACTTGAACCAGGCTCCCAGGTAAGCTCCATGGCGTCCTGTGTCACCACGGCATCAAAGCTCACCAGAGGCTCAGGGCGAATCAAGTCAAGCGTCACCTTCGCATCGGCAGCATCAGAGCTTGAACCATCATAAAACTGTAGGCGAATGAAGATGTCCTTCTCGATCTCACCAAGACAATCCTGCGCAGATGTGAACCCAGTCAGCGTCTTGAACGGAATGTTCACCACCGCCTGAGTAGAAGAACGCGAGATGTAGTCAGAAGACACGTCCACACAACCTGAGCTTGTACACGTCGGTGAGCTACCTGTGCCTCGACCTGTCTCAAAGGTGTACACACCGTGGTAGTAAAAGACACCCGTCACCATATCATTGCTGCTGACATCAAAATCAGGCGTGGAGAAGGTGACCATGATGTCGGCATCTGCATCCATCGCGCGCTGACATCCCTCAACACCCACAAGAAGAGTGCTGTCGTTATCCGCCGAGATCTCACCATACACATCGCTGATCGTCACGGTATCGACGCGTGTCGAGGTCTTGGGGTCAAGCGCAAAGGCTGAGGCTGACACAAGCATCATACCTGCGACAAGGACACCACAAAGGGCGACCTGTCTGGTGGATTGGTTCACGGTTCTCGCATTGTTCATAAGTGACGTTCTCTTGGAAGGAGTTTACCTTGAATGATCTTGAGTGCTCCTGGCCTTACACATTTGCAGCAGCAAGTGCTTCGGCAATCTGTACCGCATTGAGCGCAGCACCCTTGAGCAAGTTATCAGCCACGACCCAGAGATGCAAAGTCTTGGGACGCTGTGTGTCCTGACGAATACGACCAACCCACACTGGCTCTGTGCTGGCAGCCTGACGCGCAAGCGGATAGACATTCTCCTGAGGCACATCCAGAAGCTCCACGCCTGGCGCTTGTTCAAGCAACTCACGTGCCTTATCTGCTGACAATTCCTCATCAAAATCGATCGTCACTGCCTCGGAGTGAGCACGCACAACGGGCACGCGCACACAGGTCGCAGACACATTGAGATCGGGGAGAGACATGATCTTCTGAGTCTCATACACCATCTTCATCTCTTCCTTGGTGTAGCCAGAGTCGAGGAAGACATCAATATGAGGAAGCACTTCAAACGCCAGAGGATGCGCGAACTTCTTACGCTCAGGCTCTGGACCACGTTGGTAATACGCATCCATATCCTGCATCAACTCATCAATACCTTTTTGACCTGCGCCACTGGCAGACTGGTATGTGCTCACCACCACGCGGTTCATGCCAGCAGCATCATGCAAGGGCTTGAGCGCGGCGACCATCTGAATGGTGGAGCAGTTGGGGTTAGCAATAATTCCCTTGGGGATGTCCTTGAGCGCTTCAGGGTTTACCTCGGGCACAACCAGAGGAACCTCATCATCCATGCGCCAGGCGCTTGAGTTATCAATCACAATCGCGCCCTGCGCCGCAGCCTTTGGCGCATACTCAAGACTGGTGCTTCCACCCGCCGAGAAGAGCGCGTAATCCACACCTGTAAAGTCAGCTGTAGAGAGGTCCTCAACCTCAACCTCGCCTTCGTTAAACGAAAGCTTCTTGCCTGCTGAGCGTGGAGATGCCATGGCGCGCAATGTCTTCACGGGAAAACCTCGCGACTCAAGCATTGCTATCATTTCCTGACCAACGGCGCCTGTTGCACCAACCACTGCGACCACATAACCAGCTTGTTCAGACATTGTGTAGAGCTCTCTTGAATAGGAGTGAATGAGATGAGACCCCAGAGGCGTGTGCGTTCAGGATAACAGCCTTACTCATCCATCATCACAGGATCAATGCTCTGGAGACTGTGTTTTATTTCTGCTGACACAAAAACATCAAGAGAAAACTCTTGATGTTTTGTGTCAGTAGCATGAATTACGGCTTAATACTCGTAAACCTCTTTAGCCCTGGCCTTGGCGCGTTGGTTTTGCGCGAAGAGCCGTTGGGAAATGGCGAGCTTGAGAGGCTCAAACGTCGACGCATCAAGCGCGCTGATGGCGATCGCATCATAACGACGCTCCAGGGTGTGTGCGATATCAGGATCAAGGCGATCACACTTGTTCAACACCAGCAAGTGTTCCTTGTCCTCAAGGCCAAGCTCATCAAGAATACGATTCACAGCCTCAATGCGCTCCTCAAACTCATCATCGGACACGTCAACCAGATGCAAGAGGAGGTCAGCATCCGCCAGCTCCTCAAGCGTGGATTTGAACGCAGCCACAAGATCGGGTGGGAGGTCATGAATAAAGCCCACCGTATCGGTCAACACAAGCTGCTCGTGACGCCCAAGCTCAAGCCGACGAGAGGTGGGCCTGAGAGTCGCAAACAACTTGTCTTCGCTGAGCACCTTGGATTGCGTTAACGCATTGAGAAGCGTTGACTTTCCTGCGTTGGTGTAGCCCACAATACTCACAATGGGAGTGTGGTTATTTTGACGTCGAGAGCGTCTGAGATCACGTTGTGTGGACAGCTTCGAGATGCGCTTCTCAAGGTTACGCATACGATCGTGTGCGCGGCGACGATTGAGCTCAAGTTTGGTCTCACCAGGGCCTCGACCACCGATACCACCAGTCAAGCGGCTCATGCCCGTGTTACGATCGCTCAAGCGCGGCAAGTTGTAACGAAGCTGAGCCAGCTCCACCTGAAGTTTACCATCGCTTGAGGTCGCATGTTGCGCAAAGATATCGAGGATCAACTGCGTACGATCAATGACACGCACATTGGAAATATCAGTAATTGCGCGAAGTTGACCAGGCTGTAAATCCTGCCCAAAAATAAGCAAGTCTGCGCCAAGCTGGACCGAACGCAAGGTCAGGTCCTCAAGCTTGCCCTTACCCACCGCATATTTGGGATGGAGTGACTGGCGACGCTGAATAAAGGTGTCCACAAGACGAACGCCTGCTGTACGACACAGCTCATGCATCTCGGCGATCTCGGTCTCCTCATCACGCGCCTCGGGGGTTGAGACGTAGACAAGAATTGCAGGATCACCTGTCGTCGAGACGGCCCTGCTGGTCTTACGCTGATACTCGGCCTCAAGTTCGGCGATGAAGGCGACAAAGTTGTCATCCTGCTCAAGCTCGGAGGGCGTGGTGCGATCTCGTACTTGATAGAGATCGCCATCAGGGTTATCGGGCGTCAGGTGAGCCCACGAGATCGCCCCTGGGTATCCGCCAGGTCCGACCGATACAGTGAGCACAAGGTCAAGTTGCAGTTGAACAAGATCGCTCAAGTCATCGCGAGACAACTCGACGTTATGTCGGTCGCCGCGAAGGTTTGTGCGAAGCAGACGTACGCCACGAAAACGGCTGTCGCCGCCACGCTGACGTCCGAGGTCGGGGAGATAGACCCTGTCAGAGTCCCCCAACATGACTTGCTTGACGCGACCATTACGATCCACGAGCACAGCAACCACACGACGGAGCTCACCCGAGAGCAACGTCAGCTGCGTGGCCAGCTCCTGAGTAATGATGGTATTGCGCGGAATACGACGTGAGTACAGACGCTCAAGAGCCTTGGTTTGACTTGGCTTGAGCTTCTTTAGATCTCCATGGACTGTGCGGCTTATGGCGAATTCTCCGAAAGAGGTACAGGTTAAGAGCAGAATAAAAGCGTGCTCTCAACGCATGGGTTCAGTAAAATTATTCCTCGCAACCAAGCTCATCGATCTGACGCCTGATGCCGTTAGCCATACTGGGGCTGTACTTGAGCGCACGCTTGAAGTTACGACACGCGCTGGATGTGTTGCCTTCTTTTTTGTAGGCAATACCCATCACGCGGTAACAATCGGTGATGCCACCGTCGAGCGCCTTTTTACAATCCGAGATGGCGCCCGAGTTATCACCCGAGAACATCTTGGAGTTGGCGCTCTTGTGAAGGGCCTTGGCCTCTTCCTTGGTGATCTTTGGCTTGGATGGCTTGGAGCTTTTGGTGTTTGATTTTGAGGACTTGGACGATGTTTGCTTGGAGGCAACCTTGACCGCTGCACTCTTTGCTGCCATCTCCTCGAGGAGATCCTGCGCAGGCGCATAACCTGGTGAAACCTCAAGAAGTTCCTTGAGCGCCTCAGTGGCCTCCTTGCTCTGGTTATCGGCCATCATGCTCTTGGCTGATGTGACGACGCCTTCGCGTGCCTTGGTCTCGAATTCGTTCTTCTTGGCGAGCTTGCCAAAGAGGGTGTGTTCTGGAAGTGTGGGGAGTTGCTTGAGGACCGCAATGTATTCATCACGTCCAAGCGCACCCTCGATGCTGCGATAGGTGTCCTGGAATGGACGCTCATTCTTGGCCTCCAGAAGGAGCGCCGAGATCTGCTCTTTTTCCTTGGGGTCAGGATCGGCATACTCCAATCCTTCAAGAATACCGATCGCCTTCTCGACATCGCCAGAGTCAAGCTGCTCCTTGGCGCGTGAAATCCCTTGCGCGATCTTGTCGTTGCCCGTGGTTGTCGCGGCGGGCTCATCTTGCTGGGCCGCATCGGGCTCAGTGGTTGTCGTGGTCGCCACGGCAGGCTCGGTGGTGTCTGATGATGTGTCCGAACCCTTGTCATCGCCCGTCAGCATCACAGCAGCGCCACCAATGAGCGCGATCACCACGAGAGCAGCGACGATAAACAATGGAGCCTTGGAGCTTTTTTGGGGCGTCGCCACATATTGTGTCTCTTCATCATCCACCGAGGAGGGCGTAAAGACATAGTTCTCACCAGGCTCCACAAAACGGAACTTCACATGACCAAGCTCGACCACATCGCCGCGCTTGATATAGGTGGAGGTGTACTTCTCACCCCCAATGCGAATGCCATTTTTACTGTTGAGATCCACGATCTGATAGACCGTCCCACTCTCACGGATGATTTTGGCGTGACGCTGCGATACAGAGCGGTGGTCGATGATGATGTCACAGTCCTCACCGCGCCCAATCAACATCTCCTTGCGTGCCAGCGGAAACTCCTGACCTGCAAAGTTACTGGAGATAATCACCAGCTTGGCAGGCATCGCCGGGAGAACTTCGGTCCCCTCCTGCGCGCGGCGTGGGCCATCAGAGAGCGGCTTGATCGCGGTCTGCTCGGCGGCAAAACCAGTGTCAGGCTCTGGCTTGCGCACAGGCGCATCTGTCTGCAAAGTCAAGGAATAATCGCCGATCTGGAACTGGTCCTCAACGCGAAACGCTGTGCGCTTCTCGGCAAGCTTTTGGCCATTTTTCAACGTGCCATAACGCGCTGAAATCTCTTCAAGCCAAAGCTCATCACCCTCCCGCACCAACTTCGCATGCCGACGTGATACATTACGTTCGGTCAAACGTATTGTATTGCCCTCTTGACGACCAATTGTGATCTCATCCCGGATGATTGGGACAATTGTCTCCTGACCTTCATCATCCTCAATGCGCAACTTCAGCATGCTTTGCTTCCTGTATTCTTGTCTTTACTCTGCAATCATCAACCTGACTGATTCCATAAGATTGACAGAGCTCCTGTACTTCGACGTCACCCGCAACACTTCCTACACATCACCATCACTCTTCATCTAAAAGAGCTGGCCCCCAAGCCAGATGCCCAGGGCTGTCAAGCTGTGTCGCTGCGTCAAATATTAGCGTCTTCAACCTCTCCTGAAAACATCGAATATGACATCCCCGCCTATTTTGTCATCTCCAGACCCAAAAACGCTCTCGCCTCATCACTGCTCATCGGCTCTCGCCCCTCCTCCCGCGCAACCCGCACAAGATCCTTGATGAGCTGCGCATTGCTCTCGGCGCGACTCCCATCAAGCCGATAAAATGTATCCTCCAGACCTGTCCTCATGTTGCCTCCAAGACGTGCCGTCGCGCGATGCACTCCCCACACCTCCTGACGCCCAATCCCGATCGATTGCCACGCCACCCCCTCACCAAGTTCATCCACCAAAATGGGCAATAAATCCTCGCGTGCAGGCATCCCGCTCGCCACACCCTGCACCAGGCTCACCGTGTAATGCTCTGGCAACAACCCCTGCTGCTTGAACATCTTCACGCTCCTCACGATCCCCGTGTCAAAACATTCACACTCGGGCACGATCCCTTCCTCTGCCATCACATCAAGATATCCCTTCACCTTGGATACGGGGTTATCAAATAACATCGGCGGCCACGCCCACTGCCCATCACGGCGCACTTTTAGATAATTCAACGATCCCGAATTCATCGCGGCAACCTCGGGCTGCGTCGCTCTGAGCACACCCAATGGCCCCGAAATATCCTCGCCAATGACGCCTGTGGTCATGTTCACAAGTATCCCGGGAGCAGCCTCCCGAATCCTCTCGACAACCTCACGCCCAAGCTCTATATCCCAGCTTGGTAGACGCCCCGTCTCCTGATCGCGAAGGTGAATGTGCACCATCGCCGCACCCTCTTGCTGAACCTCTCGCGCTGCTTGCGCCATCTGCTCGGGTGTATATGGTACTGGATGTGTCTTTGGATCCGTCAACACGCCATTTAACGCACATGTGATTAACACCTTATCTGACATCATAGACTCCCTGGGCTTACACTTCATCATCATCATTTCGTTCCCATCTTATCCGTTGCCCTTCTTACCACACATCCCCTCACTCATGACAATAAAATGTCCAAGAAGAACATCCCCCTCACGCTCTGCCTGACCTCACTGCTGCTCTTACTCTCCTGTAAGAACGCCCCCGAGGACCTGATCACACCCGATGGTGTACGTTGCGCGAACCTCCCCGCACACAAGGCACACCTCCTTGAACAAAACCATCCCCTGATCATCCAGGGCACCTTGCACAGCCTCCCCACACCGCAGGCGTCCCTAATCCCATCCCTCATCTCCACGGCACACGCCTACGCCCTTGAACAAGAAAAACCCCTCCCCAATCAAACCATCTCACTCTACTACCTTGACCTGAGACACCCCACCACACTCCCTGAACCTGCGCTCTCCACCACCACAAACAAGGATGGCAAGTTCTGCATCGCCGCACCGTCAAAACCCACGACCAATCAGGTCATACTCCTACAGGCCACACCTGATGGAACCCCTACACTCAGACATATCGCCCCCTACAGTTTTCACGCCAATATCAACGCCACCAGCGAAGCGCTCACACAACTTGTCATCGCATCACCAGAGGACACACGAAGCAACCTCTCAAACACCACGCTGCTTAACCTGCAAACCCTCGCAGAAAGCCGCGTTGGGCTGCTCTCCCCTGTCAAGGTGACCCCTGATGACTCACAAAAGTCCCTGATCCAAAAAATCAGCAAAACACTCCAAAAAGACCCACAAATTCAATCACTTTTGAAATTCAACTAAGAGGATATTGGCAGTGTTCAAAAGTCCAGCCACGCAAGTCACAACTTTCCGACA
The DNA here is from genome assembly GCA_950059285.1 of uncultured Pseudomonadota bacterium. Lineage (GTDB taxonomy): Bacteria > Myxococcota_A > Bradymonadia > Bradymonadales > Bradymonadaceae > CATLTV01. The sequence goes on from CATLTV010000045.1 coordinate 12,523, forward strand.
TGGCGAGCGACGACAAATTTTTTGTGTAGCCTTTGAGTAAGATAAAATTGGTTAATTTATGAATAGCCTAAGTCAATCCAGAGCTTATGCGTAAGAGGCGAAACGAGGAATTTGACGGAGCGTTTTGCAACAAGTACCGCAGGTTTGGCCGAAACGAAGTGCAGGACAAAACAAGAAGTACTTGGATCGCAAAACAACGCATAAAAGAGCTTCTTGTGCTCCTTAAAACTTACTCTACGCTTTTTTGTGCACCTCAAACGTTTCATGCTTTTGAAATGAATTAAGCAAAACTGTCAACACCCTCTAAACCAAGAAAGAGGAGAGGGCGGCCCTTTGACGAAAGTCAAAGGGCCGCCCCTCTCCTCTTTCTTGTGAAAAGATCTGGCGTGCGCTGACCAGAAATAAGCCGGGTTTTGTTTCACATCAACACGAGGCCAATGTGAGGCCATCATTCATCTAGGCGCGGCGTTGCCACCGCGCTCAAGCGACTACCTGGGATCAGTGGATCAAGAGCTCTCCAGCACCCCGAAGGGTGCGATCCCTGTCTGCCTTGCATCGGATGGGGTTTACCATGACGGTCAGTGTCACCACTGACCCGGTGCGCTCTTACCAGCACCGTTTCACCCTTACAGGGCGCCCTCCAAGGAGGATGCCCTGCGGTCTTGTTTCTGTGGCACTTTCCCTGAAGTCTCCTTCGGTTGACGTTATCAACCATCCTGCCCTTGCGATGCCCGGACTTTACCTCTCGTGACGGCGATGACATATGCCAACACAGCCACCAGCGACGGCCTCCTGGCCTTCGCACGCCAGACCTCTTCAAACCACATGACGGGTCAGGACAATGCCTTAACCCGTCATGTGTCGCACCTTATTTCATCGCTGAAACAACGTAAGATTATGCCTCTTCAGCGGGGCTCTCATCAAAGTAGAGCAGTCGCTGGCAGTTCTCACAACGCTCAAGCGTCTCGCCACGCTGAACCTGGATGTAGAGCTGTGGAGGAAGCGCCATGAAGCACCCTGTACAGTGACCTCCACGCGCAGCAACCAAAGCAAGACCTGGTCTCTTGCTACGAATGAAGTCGTAGGTATGGAGCACGCGCTTGGAGACCTCACTGCGAGCCTGATCGGTACGCTTGGTCAACTTCTTGATCTTGGCATCAAACTCACCCAGTTTATCAGCCGCAGCGGCCTCTTCCTGAGCAATGCCATCACCAAGCTCCTTGGTCATCTTCTCTTTCTGACTGATCTGACCTTCGTTGCTCTCGAGCACTTCGGCAAGCTGCAAAAGCTCCTCTTCGGTCTGCTCGGCAGACTTCTGAAGCGCTTCAATCTCTTTTTCCACAGCGTTGTACTCTTTCTGAGAGCCCACATTGAGCAAACGCTTCTTGCGGTCCTTCAAGCTATCCTGAACCTCACCAAGCTCATCACGCTTCTGATTGCGCATGGTGCGGATCTCGTCGAGCTCCTCTTTCTGCTTGCTCAACTCACCTACAAGTCGATCCAAAACGGCCTTGTTCTCATCCAGGCGAGACTGAATCTCATCCTTCTGCTGTGTAATATCATCAAGCTCCAGGTCGATGGTTTGTAGCTCAATGAGTAAGTCCATTTGTTCCTTCAAGATCTCTCCTTTTTACTTCGTAACACCCTATTAACGCCACCTTTCGACAACCAAAAAACACAGAAAACACAACATGATACAGCAGTCCTCCACCACACCATACCCCAGGCACAGAAAACGCCCGGCACCCTCTTACTCAGAGGAATCACCAGGCGTTCTACACAAGGAGCGTCGCAACTTTTCATCATAAAGACATTCAAGCTGGCGATGCCGACCACATTGTTGGAGCGAGCCGTTGGGCATCTCGTTCCCTTGGAAATCAGACCTCATCATCTGTGGTGAGGTCTTCATATTAATTCTAGCTTCACATTGTCGACGCATCAGAACGCTGATGCGTATTTGTTTTGTTACCATGAACACACACGATGACAAAACTTTTTACAACCTCTGGAGCATGAAAACTCTTAAGTTGACATGGGCCCACCTGGATTCGAACCAGGGACCAACCGCTTATGAGGCGGTGGCTCTAACCACTGAGCTATAGGCCCAAGTTGCACGGGAATTGAGAGTCACTTCAAGCGTCAACCTCTCAAACACCATAGCAGGTCTTCTTAGTCCAGCTTTTGTAAGCTTGCAAGGAAGAACTTTCCTCGCAAGACCAAAACATAAACATAAGCCATTGAATTCAAAGCACAATATCTTTAGCCCAACTTTTTTCACTCCATGAACTCACTAGACATCATGCTGTGCAGGACGGAGAAGGACACACAAAAGGGGCGGCCATTTGACTAGTCAAATGGCCGCCCCTTTTGTGTGTCCTTCTCCGTCCCTCAAGAGCCAGAGCATAGATGCAGATGTCTAGAAATCTACAAAGCTCTCAAGCTGCTTGGAGCGGCTCGGATGACGCAACTTGCGCAATGCCTTGGCCTCAATCTGACGGATACGCTCACGTGTCACGTTGAAGTCCTGACCCACCTCCTCAAGGGTGTGGTCAGACTTGCCACCAATACCAAACCTCATGCGCAACACCTTCTCTTCACGAGGCGTCAAGGAGGAGAGCACCATACGGGTCTTCTCACTGAGGTTGGACTTGACCATCGACTCTGATGGGTTGATGGCATCCTCATCGGCAATGAAATCACCCAGAGAGGAGTCTTGCTCCTCGCCAATGGGCGTCTCGAGGCTGATAGGCTCCTTGGCAATCTTGAGCACCTTGCGGACCTTCTCCACAGGCATGTCCATCTTCTCGGCGATCTCCTCGGGCGTTGGAGGACGACCAAGATCCTGCACAAGGTAGCGCTCTGTACGTGAGAGCTTGTTGATCGTTTCGATCATGTGCACAGGAATACGGATGGTGCGCGCCTGATCTGCGATGGCGCGTGTAATGGCCTGACGAATCCACCAGGTCGCGTAGGTCGAGAACTTGTAACCACGCTGATACTCGAACTTGTCCACGGCCTTCATCAGACCAATATTTCCTTCCTGAATCAGGTCAAGGAACTGCAAGCCACGGTTTGTGTATTTCTTGGCGATCGACACCACCAGACGAAGGTTTGCCTCGACAAGCTCGGCCTTGGCACGCTCGGCGATCTTCTCGCCTGCGAGCACACCCTGATACGTGATCCTCAAGGAATCAAGCATCTGACCTGCCTCCATCTCCACGTTGCGCACGCGACGCTTGAGCTGACGCATCTCGCTCCACGCATCCTGAAGATGATCGGGCTCAATACGGCTCAACTTCAACAGGTGTGTGTAATCCTCACCCGCTCTGAGCAACTTCATCGCCTGACGCAATTTCTTGTACTTGGAACGTTGCAGACGCTCAAGCTTGCTCAATTCAAACTCGGCCTTGTCTGCCTTGGTGATCAGGTTCTTGAACTTGGCCACGACCTTGTCCGTGTGCTTCTTGGTCAAGCGCACATTCTTCATCACACCAAACATCTCACGGCGGTTCTCGCGGATCTTGGCGCGCATCTTATCGCGCTTTTCCTCCTCAAGGCTCGCCTTGGTGATCAGACCCTCGCCAAGCGCAAGGTTCTCCTGATAAAGCGCCTTGACGCGATTGACCTGATCCACAAACCAGATCTTGCGCTCTTCGGGGCTCATCTCAATCGGGAAGCCAAGCTCGTTGACGGGAAGCTCCTCGGGGTTTTGAGCCTGCAACACATCGCTCAACTTGACCTTGCCCTTGGCGACACGTTCGCCAAGCAAGATCACTTCCCTGACACCCACGCTGGTTGACAACACCACCGTCAAGATCGTCTTCTCACCCTCTTCAATACGCTTGGCGATCTCAACCTCGCCTTCACGCGTCAGAAGCGGCACCTGACCCATCTTGCGAAGATACATCCTCACGGGGTCTGTACCCTTCACAAAATCCTCGGCCTTGGCCCTGCTTGAAGACTTGCTCTCACTCTCAAACTCGCGGTCAGCATCATAGCTCTTGGCCTGCTCGGCCTTCTCCACAAGCTCAATGTCGAGCTCTTCAAACAACAGGAGCAAATCATCTACCTGATATGCAGGCAAGCCGCTGGAACCAAAGGCACGATCGATCTCGTCGCGGGTCAAATAACCACGCTCCTTTCCCATATCTACCAATCGACGCACTTCCAGGCTTGTTTTGCGAGCGTTCAACATGCTCTTTTCCTCCATCGTGAGAACACTTTACATTAAGTATACTCAACTTCTCTATATTCATGGTCCACATCTCACTCCGTCATGATCTCTACAGGCCATCAGGCCCTGATGTTCACATGATGGATGTGATCTGATCTTGCTATGCTTTCTGTACTCAAGGCTCATGTCCCTGACGTCAACGACATCCTAAACCCTTATTTGCCTCAAGCAACTTTAACACCCGATCTCTTCGTCCTGATCATCTCCAGCATCGCTGGCATGAAGCGATCGCTTCAGTCGGGCTGTTCTTCTTAGCGTACTTTTACGTCACGTCAACCTCTTCTCTCGAATTTCACGCCCAAACCCCCTTATCCATACTCTTTTTTATGACTCGAGCTCGATGCATGCTGTGCTCTAAATTGCTCAAGCTGGCTCTTTTGATTCAAAACTTCGATATACTGCTCGCGCTGCGTGGAGTAATCCAGACTCTCAAGCTGCTCCGTCACCACACTTAAACTACGACACGCCCAGTCATATTTTAATGTCCTCAAAATATCCTTGTACGTCTCGGCGCTCCTCTCTTCCAACGCCTCAAGTTTATCAAACGCCACACCATCATAAAGACGATCGCCCGCCGTCGCAGCCAACGCCTCGGCTACCACCGAACGAAAACCTGGATGATCTATGCCCTCCAACAATAATGCTGGCTTGAGCTCCCCTTGATGTGTTTCAATATGTCGCCGCGTCTGATGTAAAAACTGCGCAAGCTCCTGACTCTTAAGAAGATTATCCAGCGCCTCATCGAGAAAGCCCGTGAGCCACGTCGGATAATGTAACAACAGAGCAAGCAACGAAAATTCCGTCTTATCAAGCTCAACCGCCCCGCGTACCTCTTCCTCGCTCGGTGTCAGCGCACGCTTCACCTCCTGACGCATCTGCTCGGGCTTCTTCAAATATCGTTTGACCAAACGTGGCTCAATGTCCAGACGCCTCGACGCAATGTCCTCTGCATAATGGCGCCACACCACTGGGTTTCGCACATACTGCATCACCTGCGCAGCTTCCTCCAACAACTTGACACGCTCCTCAATAGCGAGCGTCTCCTCCGAAGATGGCAGGATCTGATCAAGCGCCCAACCAATCAATGGCTCCGCGCTCTCAAGCTTCTCCTGAAAGCCCTTCAGGCCCTTTGTCCGCACAAATGTATCGGGGTCCTCTCCTGGCGCAAATCGAATCACCCAGCCCTCGATCCCCGCAGACTCCAACGCCTCAAGACATCGCATCGTCGCCTTGGCGCCCGCTGCATCACCATCAAAGGCAATGTACACCTTTGTCGCATAGCGCTTGAGCAACCTCGCTTGACTATCTGTAAACGCTGTCCCCATCGGCGCGACCGCCTGATCAAGACCTGCGGCGTGCAAACTGATGACGTCAAAGTTGCCCTCCACCAACAACGCCCAGCCCTCCTTCTGGATGCCTCGCTTTGCCGCATGAAGCCCAAACAAATGCCGCCCCTTGACGTAAAACTTTGTCTCCGATGAGTTGATGTATTTTGGACCATCATCGCCTGGCAACACTCGACCACCAAACGCCAACGTGTTGCTCCAAATATCAATCACGGGGAACATGATCCTGTCTCGAAAACGATCATAATATCCTCCGCCACCTTGACGACGCAGCGCAAGCCCTGCTCGCTCCACGAGCACACCGTTAATCCCCTCTCCCTCAAGATAATCCAACATGTTCTGCCACCCCACGGGCGCATACCCCATGCCAAAATCGCGGGCGACCTCCTCACCAATGCCACGCTCCCTCAAATACGCGCGGGCACGCTCACTGTCCTCATCCTGACCATTCCATAACGCACGCTCATAAAAACGACGCGCCTTCTCCATCAGGCCAACATACAGCTTCCTTGCATCCGCGCGCTTCTTTGCCTCGCGGGCCTCTTCCTCACTCTCCTCCGGAATCTCCACGCCCAGACGTGTGGCCAATTGCCTCACCGCCTCGGGAAAACTCCACCCCTCAAGCTCCATCACAAATTGATAAATGTTCCCGCCAGCGCCACACCCAAAACACTTGTAGATCCCCTTGCCTGGATGCACATAAAAACTTGGCGTCTTCTCATTGTGAAACGGACATAACCCCTTGTAATTCGCACCTGTGCGCTTGAGCGCTACATACTGCTGCATCACCTGCAACATATCCGTGCGAATTAAAACGTCTTCCACTATCTCATCGGGAATTCGACCCATTTACACCTTTGCCCAGGCTGTTCACATGTCACCCAAATTTGCCTGCGATGACAACTTTACTTCCTACAGCCTCATCTCCAGAGAGCCAGACAGCCAGTGTAGCGACTCCTTTTCTTCTGTCAAATCCATGTCAAACTTCCCACACTCCAGGATCTCCTGGCTCGGGCACATACAACCCCCTGATCTGCTCCATCGGAAAAATATCCATCATCGGCCCACGCTCAGGCAAAATCACCTCCTCACAACACGTCGCCAACACACTCGCCATCTCATCACTCACATCGTTATCACCGCCAAGTTCAAGCCCCACCAAACCAGACAAAACACCATAATCCACAAGAACTTGCAGATACTCATCACAAAGGCGACAATCTGCAACCTTCAACACCTTGACACTCCCCAAACGCAACACACACGCTAACCAACTCACCCCCTCGCGGCCCAACACATTCCCACTCAAATCAAGGTGCTCAACTGCACCAAGATCCACATCGTACACCTCCTCCAGATCCTCCCCCGAACAATGAAACCCCGTATAGTCCAGACTTAAACGCTGGATCCCCTGACCACTCAACCAGTTCAGCAACGCAATCACTCCCCTTACACCCAGATCGTTGCGGCTCAACACAACCTCCTGCAACCGCAAATGCTCCACACGAATGCTCGCCAAATTGTACATCGCACTAACATCCAAACTACACTCATAACACACCAGGCGTTTTATTTTTCGTGCAGTTAAATGGCTCAGCACATTGGCCAAAAAATCCTCCGACAGAAACATGTACTGAAGCGAAAGCTCATCCCCCTGCCATGCACAATCCTTACTCCACAAGAGCTGGATTGCCTGTTCTCCAAAACTTTCCAGATGCCCCGTCTCATCAAGCTCCAATCGCTCAAGACTCTCAATGAAGCTAGCGCTCATCAACGCGCTCAAACCATTCCCCGTCATCCTTGAACCATACAAAGACAGACACTTTAATTGCCCCAAACGCTCACTGCATGACAACGCTTCTATGCCATCATCACCAAAAGCATTCCACCCAAGCTTCAACTCCTCCACACACTGCATGTACGAACAATCACTCAAGGCATACATCCCCTGATCACTCATCCCCACACGCTCCAAGGATAAACTCCTGAGCAGCCATGGCACACAAGTCAGCGCCAACACCCCCTGATCATAAAGCGCATTACGATCAAGCCTCAGGGCATCCAAGCCATACAAGGCAGGCAGACGAGCAAACTGCTTCGTTGCCTCATCCTCAATGCCCACACCAGCAAGAGATAAACGTCTGATAGAATTGAAATTTCCTTGTTCAATGACACGTATCACACCTCTATCGCCCAGGTCATTATCGCTCAGGTTCAACTCATCCAGACAGGGAAAACCTTCCTCTCCCATCATCTCAAGAACATGCTCCGAGGTGAACGCACAACGCTCAAACTCCAACGCTTTCCAGTGTTCAGCGCCATACCTCTGACTGCTCCTCCTGACCAACCCAACAAGATCCCCCCTCAATGCACCACACCGTATCAAGCGTAACCTTGATACCTGGGACAAACGCCCAAACAATGCCTCCCCCACATTCCCCACAAACATGCCCTCAAGGTGCAGCTCTTCCAATCCATCAAGCCAACTGCACCCTCGCACCAGATCATCCGAGATCTTTGCAAAAGAAAACCCCCTTATCCTCAAGACTCTTAAACCAGTCAGGTTATCCGCATGAAAGAGTCGCTCTTCAAGCTGCCCACGTTGCCCTCGCGTATCAAGCACAAGCTCTTGAATGTGCTCCACATGTGCCGCTCTCGCCAACCGACTCATCCTCAAACCATGTCGACTCTCGCCCTCCCACCAGATGCACGTACACAACAAGAGCCCGTTGACCTCACGCCCTCGTTCAAGCTCCTCCAGCCAGCGATCAGGCACCTTACGCCTGATCGCCTCTGGCCAGCGCTCAAGGTACGACTGAATGTACTGTAACTCCTCTGGCTTGAAATTCCCCACAGGGTTAATCCCCTCAAGCAGTGAGAACGTTGCCTCTCCTGGAGGAAGAGACAACACAGAGCGCAAGTCACCGAATACATTCATCATTCACACCCACAACCATAGACACAAAGGCCACCTAACCTCTTGAAAACTATGGTTTGCGTACACAATAGGTCACATCATCTATTCCCAGTATTTGACGACGACACACCTCGTCATCACGACACTCATCGCAAGGACAGGAGTCGCAACTGCGCGCTGGTCTGTATGGTCTACACTGAATGGGATTGATAAGATCATCAGGCTCAAAACAAACCTCACTGCCACTACACGCATCACCACAAAGCACATCAAATCGACGACCAGGACGGCAGTACAAATCACTTTCCTGATCCACATTATCACTTATGCAGGCAATGCGATTGTTCTCGCGACACCCCGTAAAACCAATCCCGCAAATAATGCTCTCACCACACTGTGATGCCTTGCAGCGATTGTTCTCGCCGCAATCATTTCCACATGAACCACAGTTAAAGGGATCTGCCGTGGTGTCTACACACGCACCATTACAAAGCGTCAAACCAGGGCGACACTCACAACTCCCCTGACGACACACCTCGCCTGTACCGCACACCTCTCCACAACCACCACAGTTGCGAGGATCATACAACACATCTGTACAACGCCCATCCTCACCACAGAGCGCGCTGCCTTCCACAGGACATGCACATGACCCATCTACACAATCCCCCTCACAAGCATTGTTACACTGACCACAGTGCGCGGCATTGCTTTGCACATCCACACGTGTACCGTCACAGATCTGATACATCGGCCCTCCCTGATCAGGCACACCAAGATCCACGGGTGGCGTCATATCCTCTGGTTGACCAAGGTCTTCTGTGGAGGGCATATCAGGCATGCTCACCAGATCCTCTTGCTCGCCAAAATCCACGGGTGGCGTCATATCTCCGGGTTGGCCAAGATCACGTCGAGCCATGTCCTGCACTGTAATCATATCGGTACTCGACCCGGGAAGATCCGCCACAACGCCAAGATCCTGCCCACCTGTGGGATTCATCTGTGATTCGGGTGGCACATCAAAACTACATCCTGCCAGGAGACACACCCCAAAACCCATCCACACTGATATGCTGCGCCGCAAAAAAACTGTTGCCATACTACTCACCAACCTTGTAATCCCTCATCAGGGTCAAGACCTTGTCGTCTACACTCACATGCTCTCCTACCAGTATACACCAAATCCCTCCTACGAGCCAAAACCATGACCAACAGCACTCCACGAAAACCACTGTCCATGCAGAGAGGCGCCTGGGGAAGCGCCGCGTGGATCACACCTGAATGTTGTCGCATTCGACTGAAAAACCCACTCGGCTCACTCCTGATAAACACCATGGTGTATCGCACAAAGGATGGTATCAGCATCATTGATCCTGGTTGGCCCTGGACTCTGGACGCCCTTGAGCAAAGCCTCATTGACCTTGAAATCATCACACAGTCCATCAAGGAAGTCGCGCACTTCATTTACACGCATACGCACATCGATCACATGGGAGCAGCGGCGCTACTCTCATGGCGTACCGAGGCCACACACCACTTCCTCAACGAGCTGCTACCAATGAGTGGTGACTGGCATGCGTTCCAGGACCAGATGGGTGACTGGGATGACTGGATGCTCTCCTTGCTCGCTGGCGAACACCGCGAAAAAATCCGTGAAGAACTCAAACATCGCAAGCGTCGAAAAACAATGACCAAGGCCTATGGCAGCATGTCCATAAACCCAAAACATATCAAAACCTTCCAGGCTCAAGATTCCATTCAAATTGACTCACAACTTTCGCTCAATGTGCTCCCCGCAAGAGGACACGACCCCTACCATGTTGTCTTTCTGGAACCTCAACACAACACCCTCATCTCGGGGGATGTGTTCCTCGCTGTCCCCACACCAATTACAGGCGTCATGGGTGACGATCTTGGCATGTATGAAGAGACGCTCTCCAGACTCTCGAAACTAAAGCCTGACATCCTCTTGCCAGGTCATGGGAGCCAGCTCATCGGCGAGCAAAACGTACAGCAACATATGCAACGTGCACAAAATTATGTCGACCATTACAGGACGGTCGTTCAACAACACCTTGAACGCCACACCGAACCCCAGGATCTCTGGAGCATCGGCATGGAGACACGCCCTGATGATCACATCCTCTCCAATCATCTACGCTGGTGGACACACCTTGGACTCATCCAGGCTCGCCTCGTCCTGATGCTCAAGCGTGAGCAAATCGAGTGCATTGATGATGGCGATGGGCCACACTACCGCTTGCGTTAATCAACAACACAAACAAAAAAGGCGAGCAATGCTCAAGTGATTGAAATCACTTGAGCATTGCTCGCCTTTTTTGTCATTCATAATGCGCTAAATCTTGGAGGTTTCCGAATCGGGATCATCCCAGTGCACCTGATAATAATCCGTACGCCTGTCGATCCAGGTCCTGACAGAACCCTGACGATTGATCTTGCGTAACAATGAGAAGTCGAGGTCGTAGACCACCAGAGCCTCCACATTGTCATTGGCCTCACTGCCCACACCATCACGCGCAAAAGGAATATCTGAAGGCGTCAGAATCGCAGACTTGGAGTAGTGAATATCAGCACCTTCCACATTGGGAAGGTTACCGCACGCACCACTCAGAGCCACGTATACGTTATTCTCAATACAGCGTGCATGTGCACAGATTCGGACCCTGTTATAGGCCGATCTCAGATCGGTGTTGTAAGGTACAAGCAGCAGGTTTGCGCCCTTGGCGCGTGCGATTCTTGCGAGTTCGGGGAACTCCACATCATAGCAAATCAAGATCGCGACCTTGCCACAGTCTGTATCAAAGACCCTCATCTCATGACCAGGCGACACGCCCCACCAGTGTGCTTCACTCGGTGTGATATGTAACTTGTATTGCTTGTCAATTCGCCCGTCGCGATGAAACAGATAGGCGATATTATACAGCACGCCATCTTCCACAGTGAGGTGTGTACCACCAATGATGTTGGTATTGTACTTGATGGCAAGTCGGCTAAACAACTCAATGTAACGCTCGGTGAACTCATCGAGACGCTTGGCGGCAAGCGCAGGACGGTCAGCGGGAACAAGGGCGAGCAGCTGGTTGGTAAGGAGCTCGGGGTAGAGCAGAAAGTCGCAGTTGTAGTCTGCGTTGGTGTGGGCAAAGAACTCACACTGTGTTGCAAACTCCTCAAAGCTCTTCACAGGGCGCATCTGATACTGCACTGCACCCATGCGCACAATTCGCTTGTTGTTTGATCCTCGTGGTACCCACTCGGGGTTACGCCACTCCATCAACACCGCATGACCACAGGACTCCACATCTTCAGGGAGGTAGTCCTTGAGGATCTTTCGCACCACAAAACCGTTGGACAACTGCGAGGTGAGTGTGGAATCCATCACCTCCTTACGCATCACCATCTGAAGGTAATCTTCGGCTGACGCATCGGCGTGTTGGTGATAACCAGGCATACGCCCAGCGATGAAAAAACCACGAAGATTTCTTTTTTGAATCAACTGCTTACGACGAGCATAAATACGTCGCGCGAGGCGCTTACCACGATGCTCGGGGTGCACCACAATATCAAGCCCATAGAGCGTATCACCATCATCCTCATGATTGCGAATTGTACCGTTGGTGGACACCTCATCAAAGGTGTGATCTTCAACCCACTCCTCACCCGTCACAATCATCGACGCCGAGGATGCCACGAGCTGATCGTCAAGCACCACACCAATCTGACCTTCTGGAAACTTCTGAAGTTGCTCTTCAAACTCACGTTGGCTCCAGGGCTCAATGTCTGGGAAACATAATTGCTGTAGTTCAACCACAGCATCAAAATCGTCCAGCCTTAACTCTCGTACCTCGATTCGACTCTCTGTTTGCTCGTATTGATTCATAGAATTGCGATCTCTCACCATATATACATTTCGATTTTGCTGTATGATACATCACGACACAGGGGTGATGCGACTCATGGCACAAGGTAAGCCGCCACACGATATTGTCTACCCTGAAACATGTCCGAATGAGGATCACCACACGAAACACCACATGTTGAACAATGACACTCCCTTCTGCCGAAATCTGGGGCGAACTTCGCAGCCTGCTCCACCGCCATGATCTTGAGCCAAGAACTCGACAGGACTGGCTTAACATCACTCAAAGTATTGCCAAACTTCCCGAGGCAGAACAGTATACAGCAGCGCTCTATGCGGAAAAATTCATCCATGAGTCCAATCACATATGGCCAGCCCATGTGTGCTCATTTTCCGTCAATCCTCGCAACAGAAAGCTCCCGCCCCACTTTGCCGCGATGCTCATCAAAAAGCTTGAGCTTACACAACTCACCGAGCTCCACACCAACTTTTACGAGGAGCTTCTCACCTTACCCAAACTTTCCATCGCGCACCTGAACCTTGAAGCGCATCGCGTAAAACTCTCCACACTCCGCACACTTCTTCAGGCAACCTCATTATCACACCTGACACACCTTGAGTTTACGTCACTCTCATCCCACAACAAAGACACACAACACATCCTGTGCGCCTTGCTTGGTTCAGCTTTTCAAACAAGCTTACAAGACCTGACCGTAAAACACCTTGAACAGGACGCACTACAAAGCCTTGCCCTTGTGTTGAATCAATCCCCCACAATCAGCACGCTCACCCTTCACGAAGGAGTTTACCCACGAGATGCATGGCAATCACTCTTTGCGCAGATGACTCACAACCTTGAGTCACTGACATTAAGCGCTGTCACAAACATAAGTGACGCCATCGATCTCATGATTCAGACCCAGCACATCGATGAACTTCAAAAACTGCACATGGGTGTTTTAAATGAAGATGGCCTGGTGCTGTTGAGCAAGGCAAATAACCACACGTTACACGACCTCAAACTCTCCGCCGATGCGCTCACCGAGCATAGCATCTCGGCACTCGAAGGCGCGCTCTTTTTTGATCGCCTCAAGCACCTCCAACTCACGCGCTCACATACAGGCCCCGCGCATCGATACATGAACAGGCTGCGTGAAAGCGGACTGCTCACACAACTCCACACGCTCAACCTGAGTGACACCCCCTTACTTGAAGATGGGCTCCACGCCACACTATGCGAACCACTCCCCAGCCTGCGTACGCTGAACCTCGCACATACAGGCGCTGGTGAGCACACACTTCATCATGTGATGACATGTGAGATGCCTCGACTGGAACGCCTGAACATTTCAGGAGCAACACTTGATTCAGCAGATATCCCTCGGCTAGGCCAGCACGCGCGCGCGCGCTGGCCTGCGTTAAAAGAGCTTATACTGACACTGCCACACACACATGAAAGAGACATGCATATGGAGTTATCTGAATGGCTACCTGAACACGTGAAGCTCACATCCCACCCCAAAGAGATAGGGCCTTAATCAGGCGAGCATCTGCCGCAGCAGATGCTCGCCTGATTAAGGCCCTATCTCTTTGATTTTATTATACTTTTACCAAATATAACTATCGTGCAGTCGCCAACATCACACGGTTACGACCGCTGTGTTTGGCGGCATAGAGTGCGGTATCAGCTGCCTCAATAAGATCTTCATGACGTGAGACAGGAATCTCGGGAAAACCTGCCACACCAACGCTCACTGTGACCTTGAGGGAATGTTGATTGTGCACAAAGACATCGCGTTCCACAGCGCTTCTGAGCCGCTCGCCGAGATGGGCGGCCTGACCCATGGAGATGCCTCGACAGATAATCGAGAACTCCTCACCACCATAACGAGCGAACATGTCTTCGGAGCGTACACTGTCCTGCGCAATCTGAGCCAACTTGATCAAGACGGCATCCCCTGTGGGGTGGCCATAGTTGTCGTTGACACGCTTGAAGTGATCGACATCAAACATAATCAGGCTCAATGAGGACGAATGACGCGCGGCAAACGCGAACTCTGTCTTGAGGTGGTTGAGCAGATATTTTTTGTTGTATGCACCCGTCAAACTATCGCGCAGGGCAGCGTCAAACATCTGCTTCTGGAAGGTCTCATCGAGTTTATCGTGGTAGGTGAACTTGAGGATCGTGGTCGATCCCAGCGTGATCTTGTCACCATCACGGAGCTGCAAACGGTTACTCAAACGGTTCCCATTCAGGAACGTCCCGTTGGCGCTCTTCATATCCTCAATATAAATACCGCTATGGTCACGGACTAGCCTCGCATGCCTACGTGAGATGCCCACATCGTTGATGCGCATCGAGTTATCAGCGCTTCGACCAAGCGTGATCTCGGGACTCTCCAATTTGTGCATCCTCCCGACCTCGGGGCCAGAGAGCACAATTAAATAGGCCTGAACTTGCTGCTGGCTCTCACGAACTTGCTTGAGCATGTTCGTGTCCACGATCATCGTGGATTCCGAGATCTCATCGAGATTCTCATCTGACATGGCACATCATCTCACAATGTTCGCACCGCTTAACTGGCTGATATACGTTCTTCACGATGTCATCCCGCAGATGCGTAGTAGTCTTGACTTCGGTCCTTGGGTAAGGCTCTTCTACATGCCAGTATAGTCGAGATTGCTCCATGATGCTACAGCGAACCTTGTCTTTTCATAGAAGTCTATCGTAATCACAGGATGACCAGACGGTTAATTCAAAACCACCAGTCTCATTTTCTCCCCTATCTGAAACACTTTGTAACACTCTCCCACATCATCTTACATGCTTGCGCAACTCCTTCAATAACAACGGTTCTTGCTCCACGGCCTGACGCTCCTTCAACACGACCTTCCCCTCCTCTCCCATGTGCTTTCCAATCGCACTGATCGCGCTCAGTTGTATCTGCACATCCGTATGATCCATCAACTGCGCCAGATCTCCCAGCGCAACCTCACCACCCGCTTTCGCATAACTCACGATCGCATGATAACGACGTGACCTCGCTGCTCGCAACTCCACGCGCGACAACCCATCCGTGTCCGTCAACGCCAATGTGCGCAGATGCGCGACCACATCATCCTCATGATAATACCCAAGCGCATCCACCGCACGGTTGGAGAGCATCGGTGAAATATCCTGCTCCACGCTCATCGCCAACAACACCCTGGTCATCTGCGGTGCCAACGCGATCTTGTCAAGATCTGCGCGCGCTGGAAAATACTCATATCCACTGAGTATGTACTCCACGCGCTTGCGCACATCGGCATCGCTTGGCTGCACCGCTGGCACCTGCGCATCGTCCAACACGCCGCCACCTTGCTGGCCATCACCTCTCACGCCATCACTCTGTGAGGTGTCTCCAAGCTCCTGCTGTGTCGTGGTTGTGCTGGATGATGACGGGCTCCCCTCCTCTCCCTGCGCATACGCGGAACGACACCCCACGGCGCCCACCATCGACACCAGAACCATACCACATACCACCGTCCACACGCGCTGCTTCACTGTGCTCTCCTGCTTGCTCTTACTCATCAGCTTACTCTCCTTCAATACAACTCAATATCTCTATCGTTTGACGCCAACACATACGCTTCATTCATTTGCCAAGACCTGCTCATGGCTGAACCAGCGGACTTCGACGCAATACAAAACCCTGACCATCTGTAATCACTGTCTGGCTATCTCCGCCCAGCGCAAACGGGAACATGAAGTTTGTAGAGTCACGACATCGATACGCATCATCAGGTGATGGACATGAAGGCGTATCCGTAATCGGGTCCTCCGACACTCCCTGGTGCTCCGTGGTGTGACGCAAACCAAGGAAGTGCCCCACCTCGTGCGCCAACGTCTGCCCCAACATCTGGTTGTCCTGACCAAGACTTGCCGTGCTAAAAACTAGCCCCGAACCAATCGAACCATGGAACGCTGCCATGCCTGGAATCCCTGTCGACACACCCAACAACCCAGGCGCATCCGAGATGTTAAAGTCCTCAATCAGGAAGACGTTCACGGTCAACGCCTCGCTCCTCGCATCACCAGGTGATGTCGAGGTCGCCACAAGGTTAAACACATCGTAAAAGTCTCGGATCACACCATAGCTTCGTGACACCTGATCGCTGGCATCAATGTAGTTCTTCACCTCCACATCAATCCCCTCCTTGCCATAGATCTGCTTCATCAGACTTAACATCGCCTGAATATCACTGTCTGCCGATGCGCTCTGCGCTGTCAGCCCTGGCACACCCACAAAATAAAGGTTCATCGCGAGCTTCGTTCCCTCAGCAACCTGAGGCACCACGTAATAACACACCTCGCTGGCACGTGTGGTCACCTCCATGCTGTAACTCCCCGCACCAAACGCGTCCTTGAACTCGTCGCTGTCACTTGCAGGGAACATGATCGGTGAATAACTCCCCAAGATCTCAGGGTTGATCGCAAGGAAACTATAATCCGTCTGAATATTTAACGTGCTCCCATCTGGCTTCTTCAAGCTGTTGATCACAATCTTGTTGTTGTCCTTTGTAAAGGGCGCAATAAAGAACCCAATCGACCCCTCTGGCAGCTCAAAGTTCAGCGTCTTGCTCGCCTGACACACCACCTCAATCGACTCGTTGGTGCTATCAGGCACAGGCGTCTCGGGCGGATCAAGCGTGGAGTCACAATAACTCTCACCCAACGCATTCTCCACACAACTATACCCCGTGCGACAGTCGCTGTCCGAGCCACATGTGACACGGCACGCGGTGCTCCTCTCACGGCTGATACACAACGTGTTATCACCATTACAATCATCCGCCGAATCACAATCACGGGTCGTACAGTAACCCTCGGGATAGCTCACATCACCACTTGCATTTTCAGCCTCGCGAATACATGTCCCACCCTTGCAATTGATGTTCGACAAACATGGCTCTCCATCATCCGCACCATCGGGGTTACGTGTCGTGGCATCCGCGCCATCGGACTCAAGACAGATTGTACTGCCCTCATACTCCTGACAGCTATAACCAAAGCGACAGTCACTGTCGGCGCTGCAACTGTCCATACATGCAAACTGCTTCTCCTCATCGGTCGCACCTTCAGGGTTGAGCGCCACACAGGGGTTGGAGTCCACACAGTCTGAATCCGATGTACAGTTAAGCTGCGTACAGTACCCACCAAAGAAGGTCTGCAAGCACACCGCATCATCACCATTACACTGCGCGCTGTTACTGCACGAGGAACCAATCACGCCCTGTACCGTCGCACCTGAAAATCCTGGTGGAATACACACGGGCGTGTCCGCCAACATCTGGCATTGATACCCCTCATTGGCGCGTGCACAGGTGCCATCATAAATGCAGGTCTCAAAACATGCGTTCGTGTCCTGACCATTTAAACTGGTCCTGAAACACTCCGAGAAGAGCCCACTACACCCACTCTCCTGACACCCGAGCGTGGTGCAATAACCTCCAGGAAATCCATCCTCGGGCGTAAGACATGCCACACCAAGACAGGCGAGATCCTGTGTACACGCAGCACCATCAGAGATGCTGTCCACAAAGTTTGCGACCTTCTGTACCTGCTCGCATCCCTGGAGCGTTGCCCCTGCAAACAAACCCATCGTCGCAAGACCCAACAGCGCTGCCACGCCCTTGACCTTACCAGGAACACGCCTCTTCTCTGACTTTGCTCTCATCTCTTCTCTCACATGAAATATCCATAAAGACGCACAAAGAAGCACGCCAACTCCATCCAACTGCTTCTTGGACGTCATTTTGGGGAACCTGTTCATTCTAAGTTCTTCCCCGACAGTTGCAACTACACTTTTTATCGCCGCAGCATCCCCAGCCCAAGGCGCACTCCCTGTGCAAAGATACGCATCACATACGTGCGCATTCGCAAGTCACCAGGCACCTCCTCTTGCACCTGTACAAACCGCCTGACCCAGTGCTCGGCGTCATCACGCGCAAGCAAACCCTCAAGACAGAAAATCCCCACATCACTCACACCCACAGCACGCATCACGCCCAGATCTCGCTCAAGCTCACCAAGATCCTCATACACAGGCTCATCACCAAGCTTTCCCGTCCCCGTGATCCCCAACGAGACATGCGCACAACCTCGCCCCACGCCTCGCAGCAATCGCGCGGCAAGCCGAGCATGAATCACACGCGCATCATGCACCGAAATCATGCCTCCAGAATAACCTGCGACCATCGAGCCATATGCCATGATTCCCTTGTAATCCCACGCCACATCACTCCAGGGTGCCTCAAGCACATCTTGCCACAAGCTCAGGTTTTCTCCTTTCACATCAAGGTCATGCGCGGCCAGCGGCAACGTAATGGCGAGCGTCTTCACGCCAGGAAAACTCGACTGAAGCCGCTGCCTACCACGCTCAAACCTCTGCACGCTCTCCCTGAATCTGGCACGATCAAGATTACGCCGAAGACCTCGCCAAACCACCAGCGGACTTGTCCAGAACTTCCGCCATGACTCGACCTGCTCAAAGGGAGGCTCCAGATCCACGGCCACAAGATCAGGCACTGCGTTCGCACAGGAGAGCGCGTCAAGAACCTCGTGAACACGCTCAAAATAAGCGTCATCATTTTGCTCACAGGGCCAGTATCCAAGCGCATCCGAGAGCAGTGGCCAGACACCAACTTCAAGCCCCTCTTGCTGAACAGCCACCACAAGACGTGCCAGCGCATCAAGATCTGCCTCGTGATGTACTGCAAAGATCGGATTGAGCTGACCTGCACGCAACAGCGCCAACACACGAGGCTGCATCGCAGCCTCGTAACCAAGATATTCACTCCAGATTCTTAACTTCATGGGCTTCTTTGCTCTCAACGGCAAACAAAAGCGGCGGGCGGCGAAAATTTACGCA
>CATLTV010000046.1 GCA_950059285.1 uncultured Pseudomonadota bacterium
CCGCCTCTTTTGTCTTTAGTGACTTGAGTTATCGAGAGATAATGTTGTGGTTCAGGGTTTTGAGGTCAAAGCGGATGACGGCTTCATTGTCGTGAGCAAGGAAGAGGTCATGAGGTTCTTGTTCATCGATGATGATACCACCACGGCCCATGGGTCCTGCGAGAGGAGCGCCATTGCCTGCGCATGAAGCGAGTCGTCCCTGTTCGGGGTGCCAGCAGGGGAAGTCGATGCGATCGCCATTTGTGGGATCGATGGCAACGATGATGTTGTCATCCGAGGGGCTGCCCGAGGTCCAGAAGACTTCACGGTAGGGGTCCCAGATGGTCCAGACGCGACCCATGCATTTGATGTCGCCTTCGCAGCCGCCACCCACAGAGCCGTTTGCTGCGTTGGAGAACATCTTGAGGGAGGCCTCACCCGATGCGGGCATGGTGACTTCAAGCATCAGCTTGTCAGAGCGAGCGTAGAGTTTGTCATCAAGGATGAAGAGGTTTTCAAAGTCGAATTGAATGTCAGTGTAACCTGTGCCGACGTTTGCAGGTTCGAAGGTGACGGGGCCATCAGCGATGCGCACGACATAGTCGCAGGACTGTCCATCCTTGCTGACACGCACGATGGAAGGTCCAGGTGCAGCGCCAAAGGGAGCGAAGTAGTGGTTCCCATCGGCGTCCATGGTCCAGCGGTTACCACCCTGGATTTGCACGGTTTTTTTGCCGGGAGTATCTTCTGGCGCACCGTTTGAACAGACAGCAAAGTTGTCGGGTTCATTGGCATTATAGACGATCTCACGGTTCCCCGTATCGGGGTCGACCTTGAAGATAATGGGGAGGGAAGCTTCCTCGCCAGTTTCATCGACGCTGGCGACGTAGTAGCCATCATTGCCCTTGATGGCGTGAGTCACGACACCAAATGCGGGGCCATCACCAGTTGTTGTTGAGCCATTGACAGGGTCTTTAAACGATCCTGACACGACGCGTCGGTCACCCGTATCGATGTTCACAGCGAGCAGCGCGCCCTGTTTGGGTGAGGCAGAAGAGCTCCAGGAGGTTGCGATAAACATTTCGCGTCCATCCTGGAACGCGCCAAGTTGGTCGACCTGTTCGACGTCACGGAAGCGAGGGCCATCACCAAACGCGACGCTGGCGTTGAGGCTCGCGGCGCGTTTACATGTGGAGATGCTCGCGACCTGAGTGCAGCGGCAATCGGTTGTCAGCGAGGTGGGGTTGGACCAGTGCTGTGTGAATTCACAGAAGGCGGCGTCAGGGTTAGCGTTTGAGGGGTCCGCGACGCTGGAGATACAGAGTCCAACGGGGCGACCCGAGTCAGCGACCTGAGCACATTCAGCAGGGGGCGTCATCATACGTTCGGTGTGGTAATCGCAGTCGGCCTGTTCGAGGTCGACACATGCGCCCTTACCAGCACAGAAGTCATCACCAAGCTGGGAGCATATGAGTGCATTTTCGTTACCGCCGCCTCCTTCAGCGACACAACGGCTACCGCTGCCAGGCACGGTGCCCACAGGACAGAAGCAGTAGGAGTAGCCATCGGAGTGTGCCTCACAGGTTTCCGAAGCGTAGCAGCTACCCGCGCCAGGGCCATCACCACAGAGCACACCACGGCTACGGGCGGGGAGTTCATCACCGCTGGAGCCATTGTTTGTATTATTGTCATCACCGCCACCACAGGCGAGTATACTGACACCGATGAAGGCACTGATGACGCCCGAGATGAGATAGAGTGAGTGCGAATTTCGCATAAGGACATGCCTCTTGAAAAAGTTATTGATTCCTGAATGAATTCAAGCATATAGATTTGATGTATGAGCACCAAAGTAAATGTACTGAATCGATTGCTGCGATTAGGTTTAGCCTATGTTTAGACTGGATGAGGCACACAATAATTCAAGTGAATTTTGATTTCAATATAACTTTCTGATTCACGGCAAGGAGTATGGTTGCAGAGGAATACGGATGCATTGTCACTGTAAAAGGTTTACACCACTGCTCAAATTATCAGCAATCAGGAGCAAAGAATGGTGGAGAGCTGACATGTCAGCTCTCCACCATTCTTTGCTCCATGGTTTTTGTTAAAACCTCAAATAAATCAATGTTTTATATTGGTCAGGTTGGCTTAAGTTAACATAATAAAGTTACCACAAGAAAGATGACAAGAAAACCGTACCACAGCTCAAAACCCCCAAAAACGGGTTGCAATGGTACAGTTTTGAAACCAAGTGTAGTTTTAAATTATGGTTTTCTTGATATAAATAAAGTTATCAATAATCATAATTCAATTATATATTCAAATACTTGTGTTATATTTTCTTCACATGTTGCACTGCAACATAAAACATGGTCAAAACCAGGCCCAAAATCGACCAAGGTTGTAATACATACTAACTAGTCGTTTTATGGTTTTTATAAAAATTTTTATTACTATTATTTTCAATACTTTAAGTATTTGTTGAAATTTAATGGCATGATAATTGTCAGGACACTGAAGCAAAAAACTGTACCACACCTCCCCCATTTTGGCCCTCCAGAGCTGTGGTACAGTTTTTTGCATTGCACATGAACCCCTCAACCCCTATATTCCTTGATGTGGGAATGGAGTCGCGACCCCGACATCCTCGAACCAGAGGACTGAAACTTCGCCCGAGCTGGGTTCGCCTGGTGTTCCTTGTCGCGACCCCGACATCCTCGAACCAGAGGACTGAAACAGGTAGCGGCCGCGTTCAATCTTGCGCTTGAACGGTCGCGACCCCGACATCCTCGAACCAGAGGACTGAAACTCTTCGAAGATCAATCGAGCCTTCAGCTCGGTAACACGTCGCGACCCCGACATCCTCGAACCAGAGGACTGAAACGGAAAGCGCACATCGAGATGACAGGGACACTTCAAAGTCGCGACCCCGACATCCTCGAACCAGAGGACTGAAACTTCGTTTTCCGTGTTGCCTTTAAACCACGACATGAAGTCGCGACCCCGACATCCTCGAACCAGAGGACTGAAACTAGCATCAATGGCATCAGCTTCGGAATAACCATCAGTCGCGACCCCGACATCCTCGAACCAGAGGACTGAAACTATGCAGGGTCGCTTCCCACACCCTCGATCGCAATGTGTCGCGACCCCGACATCCTCGAACCAGAGGACTGAAACATTTATCATGCGCCGTATCGCCATCTACCGCAGTAAGTCGCGACCCCGACATCCTCGAACCAGAGGACTGAAACGTCAAAGATGCAGCCTTCAGGCAGGTCAGTATGTAAGTGAGTCGCGACCCCGACATCCTCGAACCAGAGGACTGAAACCTGTCTTGCAAGTTCGAGGGTAGATGTGTGGTGGGGTCGCGACCCCGACATCCTCGAACCAGAGGACTGAAACACCATCAACATCTTCTTTAAAGAATAAATTGATGTCGCGACCCCGACATCCTCGAACCAGAGGACTGAAACGTATATACGCTGGGTCAAGGACTTCAATGTACTTTTGTCGCGACCCCGACATCCTCGAACCAGAGGACTGAAACAACAACAAGCGGGCATCCACCACACACAGACCATACGTCGCGACCCCGACATCCTCGAACCAGAGGACTGAAACTGTAGTGTAGTGCGCATATAGATCTTTACCTGTAAGTCGCGACCCCGACATCCTCGAACCAGAGGACTGAAACTGATAAAGCTCGGTCTCGCGAAGCTTGGGACGTGTGTCGCGACCCCGACATCCTCGAACCAGAGGACTGAAACCCGCTGCGCTTTGCTTGATGCCCTCGACGATCTCGTCGCGACCCCGACATCCTCGAAGCAGAGGACTGAAACTTGATGTTGTGTGGATAGGTGCCAAGTTGCTCTGAGTTCGTCGCGCCCCCACTTCCTCGAAGCAGAGGACTGAAACTTTGCCCTGACCGACTCTCCATCAATCACCATGGCGGTCGCGACGCCCACATCCTCGAAGCAGAGGACTGAAACCGCATACACTGATAAACCACACGCTCATCAATGCTGTCGCGACGCCCACATCCTCGAACCAGAGGACTGAAACCTGTTCAACACCTCACCATAATACGCCCTGGCAGCCGTCGCGACCCCCACTTCCTCGACACAGAGGACTGAAACCATGCATCTTGGGGCGGGCCATATACGATATACGGTCGCGACCCCCACTTCCTCGACACAGAGGACTGAAACCTCGCCTTGATTGCGATCGCCTTGTTGATGAGGCCAGGTCGCGACCCCCATTTCCTCGACACAGAGGACTGAAACTTCCTTTTGATGCGTAGTAATCAGTTACTATTCCGGTCGCGACCCCCACTTCCTCGACACAGAGGACTGAAACACGAGGGTGCAGAATAACTCCCTGCGTGGACTGGATGTCGCGACCCCCACTTCCTCGAACCAGAGGACTGAAACCCATCTCGACTCCATGTCGGGTCACGAGTCAGCAGTCGCGACCCCGACATCCTCGAACCAGAGGACTGAAACTACCGTGAGCGTACCAACTATACCCCTGCCACAGATGTCGCGACCCCCACGTCCTCGAACCAGAGGACTGAAACTGACTTGTTGTTGCTCATCACCAGTCCGATATGTGGTCGCGACCCCCACGTCCTCGAACCAGAGGACTGAAACATACGCATCATCCTCACCTTGTTCCAAAAGCTCCGTCGCGACCCCGACATCCTCGAACCAGAGGACTGAAACTCAAGCATGGTGTCTCTGATGTCTTTATGCAGGTGTCGCGCCCCCCACGTCCTCGAACCAGAGGACTGAAACTGCACGTAGCCTGGGTGGTGGTTCTCCGGCTTGTGCGTCGCGACCCCGACATCCTCGAACCAGAGGACTGAAACCCCAGAGGAACACCCTCCAGGCCAATCGAGAGGCCGATGTCGCTCCCCCAGATCCTCGAAGCAGAGGACTGAAACCCAGAATCAAGGGCAATCCTAGCACAGCACCTCCGTCGCGACCCCCACTTCCTCGAATCAGAGGACTGAAACTAAAGATCGGGGAGTCTCTCCCGCATATCCCCCTGGCTGTCGCGCCCCCCACATCCTCGAAGCAGAGGACTGAAACAAGACTGCTTGCTGGTAAATGTGCCTGAAGTTTATATGTCGCGCCCCCCACATCCTCGAAGCAGAGGACTGAAACCCACCCTTATAGTGGCACTTGAACGCGTGGACAATGTCGCGACCCCCACATCCTCGAAGCAGAGGACTGAAACTCGAATCCGGCTTCTTGGATGAAGACTTGTTCAAGTCGCGCCCCCACATCCTCGAAGCAGAGGACTGAAACAAACCTGCAAAAGCAATCAAGTCATAATTCCTAATGTCGCGACCCCCACATCCTCAAAGCAGAGGACTGAAACAGTTGTGTCGAAGAGGTACTCCACATCGGAACGTGTCGCGCCCCCCACTTTCTCGAAACAGAGGACTGAACCTTCATCTCAACCATCTCTTTTTCATCCCAGTGCTGGTCGCGCCCCCCACTTCCTTGAACCAGAGGACTGAAACTAGACGACCAGCGTCACCCCTGGATTGGCGATCTGTCGCGACCCCCACGTCCTCGAAGCAGAGGACTGAAACTCATGCAAGATGTGCTCGTCAATGTCACAGTACAGTCGCGCCCCCCACTTCCTCGAAACAGAGGACTGAAACGCCTTATGGAAAGTCACGTTAAGCATTGCCCCCATGTTGGGTCGCGACCCCCACGTCCTCGAACCAGAGGACTGAAACGCAGCGATCTCTCTTTCTTCCTGTACTGCGCTTGGTCGCGACCCCCACGTCCTCGAACCAGAGGACTGAAACAAGCCTGCGAAGTCATATAGTAGCATGGCCTGCCGGTCGCGACGCCCACTTCCTCGAAACAGAGGACTGAAACATATTCATTCTCATTAATTGATGAGTGCAACAAGTTGTCGCGCCCCCCACATCCTCGAACCAGAGGACTGAAACCCAAAGGGGTCGAGCGTGGCAAAGGTCTTAAAGCGGTCGCGACCCCCACGTCCTCGAAACAGAGGACTGAAACAGAGCGCAGGCGAGTCCTGTTGGATTGTTGTAGTCGTGTCGCGACGCCCACTTCCTCGAAGCAGAGGACTGAAACAGTGGGCGCTCTCTTCGACCTCATCGATGAGGTCGAAGAGAGCGCCCACGTCCTCGAAGCAGAGGACTGAAACTGACTTGTTGTTGCTCATCACCAGTCCGATATGTGGTCGCGACCCCCACGTCCTCGAACCAGAGGACTGAAACTAGGTGTACTTGTGGAAGTTGTTCTTTGCTCCCTTTGTCGCGACCCCCACGTCCTCGAACCAGAGGACTGAAACGATTCGAGGTCATCGAACACCAACTGTTCATCGTGTCGCGACGCCCACGTCCTCGAAGCAGAGGACTGAAACGTGTCAGGTGTGGGCGATTCGTCGATGGGCTCGGTGTCGCGACCCCCACATCCTCGAAGCAGAGGACTAAAACACCAAGCTGGCGGGGCTTGAGGTCATCAAGCCTTTGGTTGCGCCCCCACGTCCTCGAACTAGGGGTTGAGGTGTGTTGATGTTGTCAAAAAAGGAGTCGCCCGAGGAGTGTGCAGGCGAGCTGATTTATCAGCTCGCCTGCACACTCCTCGGGCGACTCCTTTTTTTGGGTGTGGTTCAAAGATGTTTTGAAAATTGTGCTTTTACAGACGTGCTCATGAAGAGGGAGTCGGCGATGGCTTGATAGGCGTGTAGGTTGCAATCATTAAAGGTTAAGTCAAGGTGTTGGAGGTTGTACAGGTGTGTGGACTGGGCGATCTGCTGGATGCCAGGTGGAGAGATCTTGTTGTGGGCAAGGTTGAGGGTGTGAAGCGCGTGTGAGGAAGGAGACATTGCCAGCGCTTGAGCGCCTTCATTGGTCATCTTGTTGTGAGCAAGGTTGAGGGTGTGAACGTTGTGTGTGGCGTTGGCGATATGTGATGCCCCCTCACTCTTGATGTTGTTGTGAGCAAGGTTAAGATATTGGATTGTTTTGAAAAAGTTTGCATCAACAAGATCAAGTACGCCGCTGGCGCCGATGCTATTATGACTCAGATCAAGGTGAGAGAGCTGTGAGAGGTTGTCTGCTTGAGCAAGGATTTTGAGCGCTGTATTTGTAAACTTTGCATTTGTGATATGAAGGTGTGTAATATTTATTAAGTTTTTGAAATTAAATATCTTTTTGTATGTGGTGATGGGGTGTGTTTGGTTTGAAATTACAAGAGTACAGACCTGGCGTGCAGCATGAGAGTTGAGGAAATAATCGAGGCTGTCGCCAAACTCGTTGCGCTCAATCTTGTAGGTGAACGTGGCGCAAGGAGCGGCCAGGGCTGCGTGTTCAAGGTGTTCAGGTTGGGTGTAGGTTGCCAGTGGAGTGGCGAAGTGATGGGGGAAAGAGGTGATGTAGGGGACAATGGTGTTGGTGTGATGCTCGTGTGAATTCGAGTGAGAGCGTAACAATAGATTGAGCAGGGTGACTCGATCGCTGTCAGAGAGGGTGTGTTGTTGCATGAGGCTTCGTATTTCAGACATCATGGCAAGGTTCCTTGTATCCAGGTGTTTGTGGGACTTTAATGTCGAGTATTATAAACGTTAAAGAATGAATCATGCAATGATTTGTTCTTCAATGTTTGCAATTCTCATCATGTGATGGCAGCGTTACAACACCCATGCATTCAAAGCAGATGTGGAGTGAGGGGGAGGGGACTTGTAAGCATACTTGCCAGGGCTCTTTGCCTTTGCTCCAGGATCAGCACCAGAGTGTACTCCTTTGAACTACTGGATTGTGAAGAGAAAACTCACCGACGATGGTCGACAGATAGTGTGAAATATGATTCTTTGTATCCAGTACTTGTGCAGTTAAAAAATGGTGACGGTAATCTGAATGAACACAGGTTATGTCTGTCATGGGTAGGTGTGTTTTGGACGAAAGATAACAATTTAAACATTTGAAAAATAAGACCAATTTAAATATGAGGGACCAATGAGGATGAAGAATGCGAGGAGATTGTGTGCGTGTCTGTTGGTGTTGATGTGGACAGCCTGTGGAGGGGGAGACACCAGTGAGCAGGCGAGCTGTACAACGACCGAGAATGAAGACGGTTCGATTACGCTTCAGTGTGGTGATGGAGATGCGGTGACGCTCAAGGGTCCTCAGGGAGAACTTGGCGCTGATGGAGCGGCTGGTCAGGATGGCATGGACGGTGTCGATGGTATGAATGGTCAGACCGCAGCGATTCGTGTGGAGCCAGCGACCACAGAGCAGTGTGCGTATGGTGGTGAGGTGGTGTACACGGGTTATGACCTCGATGGGAGCGGAGAGCTTGAGCAGGGTGAGGAGACACAAAACTTCATCGTGTGTCAGGGAGCGCCAGGAGATGGGAAGACCGCACTGGTGGTCTCGTCCATGGCTGATTTGAATGACTGTCCCACGGGAGGTCATCGCGTCGAGGTTGGCCTTGACAATGATCAGTCTGGCGCGCTTGAAGCGAGCGAGATTTTGGACATGTTCACTGTCTGCAATGGTGAGACGGGCCGTGGTACGTTGATCGAGGTCACGGTGGATGGCGCTCAAAACTGCGCAGCTGGTGGTGATACTGTGGATGTAGGCGTGGACGTTGACGGTGATGGCACGCTCTCAGCGGCGGAGCTCAGCGGCTCGTTTGAGGTCTGTGATGGTCAGGACGGTACTGATGGTACAGACGGCGTGGATGGAGCTGATGGCCAGAGCTCCTTGTTGAAGGTGACAGCAGAACCAGCAGGTGCGAACTGCGCAAGCGGAGGTCAGAAGATTGAGGTGGGCGTGGACCAGAACAACAACGGTTCTCTTGATGTCTCGGAGATTGATTCTTCGCAGACTGCTTATATCTGCGATCCTACCGCTCCCATGTTTCAGGCTACGCAAGTTTCAGCTGGTTATAACCATACATGTGCAGTGACAAACTCAGGGGGTGTGAAGTGTTGGGGTAATAATGACCATGGGAATCTTGGTGATGGTACAACAAACTATTCCTATGTGCCTATTGATGTAACGGGTTTGACCTCAGATGTTGCTCAAGTCGTAGCTGGTTATAACCATACATGTGCGTTGACAAACTCAGGTGGTGTGAAGTGTTGGGGATATAATAATAATGGTCAATTGGGAGATGGCACAATAGGTAACTCATCTACCCCGGTAGATGTGACAGGGTTGACCTCGGGCGTAACCCAAGTGTCTGTAGGAGAGTATCATTCATGTGTGGTGACAAGTGCAGGAGGTGTGAAGTGTTGGGGATATAATAACTTTGGCCAGCTTGGAAATGGCACCACAAACTATTCCATTGTGCCCATTGATGTGCCGGGGTTAACCTCAGGAGTGACTCAAGTGTCTGCGGGAAGATATTATACATGTGCGTTGACAAACGCAGGAGGCGTGAAGTGTTGGGGATTCAATAATAGTGGAAATCTTGGAAATGGCACCACAGCTAATTCACTGACACCAGTGGATGTGACTGGATTGACCTCAGATGTGACTCATGTGTCTGCAGGAGAGCTTCATGCATGTGCGGTGACAGGTGCAGGAGGAGTGAAGTGTTGGGGACGTAATAGCTATGGATCTCTTGGAAATGGCACCACAAACACTGCATTGACACCAGTGGATGTCATGGGATTGGATGCAGGAGTGACTCAAGTGTCTGCGGGAAGATATCATACATGTGCAATGACAGGTGCAGGAGGAGTGAAGTGTTGGGGAGCTAATAACTATGGCCAGATTGGTCAGGTTATCATTCCAAACCAGGTACCCCAGTCGGTAAGAGCTGTCAGCGTAGCAGGTATGGCGTTAGGTGTTATTCAATTGACTGCAGGGAGTCATCATACATGTGTAGTGACAGGTGCAGGAGGCGCGAAGTGTTGGGGATTTAATATCGAGGGCCAGCTTGGTGATGGCACAACCAGTTCTTCTCATGTGCCTATCGATGTGTACCCTAATTAGTAGGGGTATGCGCTCAATTCAACACCCTCTTAAATGTGTTCCTGAATAAAAGCTTCTTCTTGTTTGGTGAGGTTGTAGGAGACGCGGCATTGTTTGCTGATGAAGTTACAGCAGCCCCAAAAGAAGGAGCCATCGTTGCTGTTTTGGCGGATCTGCATGGGGGCTTTGCAAGCGTGGCAGGTGCGGTTTGCTTCGCGTTCCAGATCGTGGAGGACCTGTTCTTCGAGGGTCTCGTTGCGTTGCATTTCGACCTGTCTGAAGTGGGGGTCCTGTTTGATCTGTCGGATGAGCATTTCAGCGCGTAGATGGATGCGCATTTGGTGGACTTCGAAAAAAATGGCGAGGTCTTCAAGCTCGTCAAGGACCTCATCGACGTCCATGCTGAGTTGGCGGTCCTTGACCTCTTCGGCGTAGCCTTCAAGCTCGGCGAGCCGATCTTCGCAGGTTTCGTAGGCAGCGCGTTCCTTGCCTGTGGTGAGCTCCTGGAGTTCGGCCAGCGCGTCGTAAATGGACTCAAACTGGGTGGAGCGTTCAAGGACTTTGAGTTGAGGGTGTGCCATGTGAGTCGTCTCCCTGTGGGGGTGTGGATCATGCGAATATGAACAGTCGCATCATTGGCATACAGGTGGGGTTGTCAAGCCAGAGTTGATGAGCAGATTCCCTTATGCTTGTGATGCATAGATCGCTTTAATCAAAGCGTTTTTGGGTGTTTAATCAAGGAGATTTAATTTTGATCAAGTGCTTTAAGTGTTCGAATTTATTTGGTTTTTTGTTTTTCGTTAGTCTGATTTTTCTGACAGTGTTCGCGTGTGCATGTAAACCCTCAACTTCGCAGGTAAAAGCTGGTTCAGAGGCAAAAGAAGCGTCGTCTGAGAACTTGACCGAACAGTCCAAAACTGTGGATCTGGCCGAGGATCAAAAAGCGTGGCGTTTTAAAGGAGATGCGCAGCGTGGGGTGGTGCTTCAGGGCTCGGACAGAGAGGTTGTGCTGTACGATGAGGCCCGTGCGCGCAAGGCATGTCTTGAGCATGAAGAGGCGCAGTTCATGATCACCCAGAAGAACTTCAAGCCCGAGGCGCTCTACCACCTCAAGGCCCAGCTCGCCTCACTCGCGGCGGACTATGCCTCGATTGAACGCTTCGAGTCAAGCATGTGTTTTGGTGGTGCGCACCCCATGAATACGTTCGAATTTCAGACATTCAAACTCCCCTCCACAACTCCCCTTAAACTCAGTGATATCTTTGACAAGGCCGTGCTCACTGATGCGTTTGAACAGGATGCAATGTTGACACTCCTCACCAAATATCACCACAAAAATGCTGCCGAGCTTGAACCTGTGCTCGCCGCTAACCCCGAGCTTTCACCGTGCACCTTTGAGATATCTCCACCCACAATCGACCTGACCTCCTGGACGTTTGCAGATGTTTCAGACAGGGGAGATGAGGTATCCATTGCCATCTTGCTCTCAAACCCCGTACACATGTGCGCGGGTCAACCCTTGAGACATACACTTGTGTTGCCCACTCCCGAGCATCTCAAGAAAGACTTGCTTGATGCAAAATCACAACAACACCTCTATGCTGACGTCGAGCCATTGAAGCCTTAGAGGGTGTTGACAGTTGTTCTTATACATTTCAAAAGCATGAGACGTTTCAGGTACACAAAAAGCGTGTAGAGTGAGGCTTAAGGGACGCAAGAGGCTCTTTTATGCGTTGTTTTGCGATTCAAGTACTTCTTGTTTTGTCCTGCACTTCGTTTCGGCCAAACCTGCGGTACTTGTTGCAAAACGCTCCATCAAATTCCTCGCTGCGCCTCTTACACAAGGAGAACGTCCTACTTAAGTGACTGGATATATGACGTTTTCTGATGGATGTGTAGGCTACGCAAAAAATTTGTTGTCGCTCGCCATGTCAGAACGTGATGACTTGCGTGGCTGGACTTTTGAACACTGTTAACACCCTCTTAGTTGACCTGAGCTCCCATCACCGAGCTTGACCCGAAGAAATCAGGAGAAGATGACCAACCATGCACATTGATAAACGAAAGCAGTTGTTTGAATTTAATGACCTCTCCTTTGTGCCCGAGGCGCTGCGTGAGACGATCGTCGAGACGCTTGGGCGTACGCTCGATCTGGGTCAGATGCTTTATAATCTCGTGCCTCATTTGGCGCGCTTTTACACCGAGGGTGATATCAAGCATGTGCTTGACCTTGGCTCGGGCACGGGGACGCCA
Source organism: uncultured Pseudomonadota bacterium (assembly GCA_950059285.1). Lineage (GTDB taxonomy): Bacteria > Myxococcota_A > Bradymonadia > Bradymonadales > Bradymonadaceae > CATLTV01. The sequence continues at coordinate 12,209 of CATLTV010000046.1, forward strand.
TCCACCATCCTGGTGCGTGAACTTGAGGCGCTTGCGATTCAACCTCCAAGGACCACGCTGACCGATATTTATCCTCAGCCAAAGCTCTGGGAAACGCATCAACAGAACTTCCCGGAACATATTGATTTTCTCACCACACCCGTTGATGCCACGGCTATAGATGCATCATTGTCTCATGGTAAGGCGCGTCAATTAATTAATATTTTCCATCACTTATCTGAAGATATGGCGATGGCCGTGCTGCGTGATGCGATCGAGCAACATAGCCCAATCTTTATCGCCGAGGCGTTTGATAGAAAGCCATTACAATTTTTAAACTTTGCGCCCGTGGGGCTGCCCATGCTGCTTGCAAACCCATTGCTTTCGCCCACGCACAAGGTGCAAAAAGCGCTCCTGACGTGGTGCTCTCCCGTGGCGTTACTTGCAAGCGTCTGGGATGGTCTGGTGAGTACGATGAGGATTTATGAGCCCGCTGATTTAATGCGCATGATTCGCTCTATCGAGGGCAATGGCTACTTTACCTGGAAACATGGCTATTATGATTATCCACCAGCAGGGCGAGGATTTTATCTGTATGGTGTGCCACGATTGCGGTCCTATCAGACGAAATAGAATGAGTAGAGCACACACCATCATGCCTTAGGTTCTGTTGATCTAAGCTCCCGTCGCGGAGCTTGCCCCGAAGAAAAGAGGAGAAGAGAAGCATCTTCAGGCGATCCCGATCGCCCTTCATTGCCTCTCTCCCCCTCATTCCTCCGTGCCGTCGCTCTGCTCGGTCCGCCTGTGTCAACAGAACCTAGAGAAACAGTCGGCAGCGATCAATGAGGTCTTTGACGGATGCAATCTCTGTGTCGTCGTGGAGGTTTTGCCATGATGCGAGTGCCACAAGTAGGATCTTGCGTGCACGTTCAAGGTGTCCAAGATCAAGCAGGATTTCGCCTGTGCGCTTGAGGATGGTGGCCTCAATGGGTGAGCTTTGTGTGCTCTGAAACCATGTGATGAGGTGTGTATAGGCGTCATCCCACTCGGCCCATTGTTGAAGCTTGGTGTGGAGGTAGATCTCGTTCATGTAGAGCACACCAAAGAGTCTGCTCTGGTCACGTTTGGTGGCCTGATATTTGAGGTCTTTTAGTCTGACGATGAGCTGCGAAGGATCTTGAGCCTCGATGACATCGATGGTGAGGATGTTGACCTCGGCGATGATGGTGAGCATCTCACCACAGGGCCTGAAGAGGTCACGTGCGCGTTCAAAGTGGTGGTGAGCCTTGCTGTAATTCTTGCGCTCCATCTCAAGGTGTCCAAGGAGGTTTTCGGCGTTGCCCTCCTGCATGCGGTTGCCCTGTTGTCGTGACATATCAAGGACTCTGTAAAGATTCTCGGCGGTGGTTTGCTTCTTGCCATTGATCAGGTCGACAAGTGCCACGATGTAATAGGCAATGGTGAGGCCCGTGGGTCTGTCCAGTTTCTTGAGGATGTCGATGGCTTGCATGACAAGTGTGTTGGCTTCTTCGTAGTTTCCCATGAGGCCAAGAGCTTGAGCCTGACCCACCACGGCCATGGCATAATCATAGGTGTTTCCAAGCTCTTTCTGGATGGCCGCTGTGTCGCTTGCAAGTCTTGCGGAGCGTTCCATATCACCCGTATCTTCGTACAGTCGGCTCAGTGTTTTGAGGATCAAGGCGAGGACGTTCTTGTCGCCGCTGACCTGAATTTTATTGTAGGCATCTTCAATCAATGTTTGTGCGCGAGCGCGTTCGCCGAGGTTGCGTGCAAGATAAGCTTCGTAGGCGATGCCCTTGACGTGTAGTGGGTGAGTCTCTTCGACATGCATATGTTCGACGCACAATTTGTAGGCATCAATGAGGAGTCTGCTGGTGTCGAGGTCATGGAAGATGAGGCGTTTATTGATCGCTTCTGAGAGTGGTGCTGTGGCTTCTTCCCAGCGCTCGGCGAGCATGAAGTGTCGTGAGATACGCTCATGTTGTGGGTTATCAAAGTGTTCACCCTGCTCGGTCAGCCACTGTGCGATGGTGAGGTGATAAGAGGTCCAGCGGTGTTGTTGTTTTGACTTTGCGACAAGGTGTTCATGGAGCAAACTGTGCGCAAAAGACCATGCATTTTGAGTGGTTGTGTCCTGTTTAATAAGCTGACTTGTCGCCAGTGTGTCAAACAATTGAGGTGGTACAGACAGCTCAAGACGTGCGGTAAGAGAGCGCCATTCAAGCGGGCTGATGTCCTGTCCAAGGGCAGCAGCAAGTTGCAGTGCTTGTTCAAGCGTGTCAGCCGAATGGTGTGGGAATTTACCAAAGACATGTGCCAGACGAGAGTCCCACAGATCATGAAGGTCAGTGGGTAAGGATGTGGTGACGCCCTGTTTGAGTCGAAATCCTTGCGAACCTGTGACGAGCATACCACGTTCGACCCAGTCACCGACGATTTGCACGGCAAACAGTGGGTTGCCCTGCGTGCGTGTGACGACCTGTTTGGCGAGGTTGGGTTCAAGGCCAAGCATCTCATGGACGAGGTCAGCGTGTTCCTTATCGGTGAGGTGTGTAAGGTCGAGTATACGCGAAGAGGGGAGTTGTTTGATGCTGTTGAGGTATTTTATCGCCTCGTTCGAAGAGCCATCCACACGTTCTGTGGCGAGTATCATCAGGGGCAAGTCGTAGAGCAGATCGCGTTGGAAGAGGTCTCGTAGAAAAAGCGTGCCTTCCATGCCCCACTGAATGTCATCAATCCAGAGGATGACAGGGCGCTCCTCTGCGAGGTGCACAAGCAGATCGATGAGCGCATAGTGACGCTCTCGCAAGTTGTGGAATTCCTTTTTGAAGTCAAGCATTTGTGTAGATGCTTCGGGGAGTTCAAGTTCGGTCAATTCGACAAGCGCAGCGAGGTCAACACGTGAGGTTGAGCCAAGACGTGTGGTGATTTGTTCGGCGCGTTCGGAGCGGTCAAGGCCATAGGTGTCGAAGAATTTGACGAGCATGGGGCTCAAGCCATCTTGTGATGAGCCGTGAGGTGAGAAGGATGCCTTGAAGATGTGTGCCGCGCCAGATTCATGGGCTCGTCGACACATCCAGTCGGCGAGTCGTGACTTTCCACAACCAGGTTCCCCGCGCAGGAGGCAAAATTGTGGTGAGCGTTTTCTGGCGGTGAGCAGGAGTGCTTGCCAGAGCAAATCACGCTCGCGCTCGCGTCCAATCATGGGGAAGGAACGCACGCCCCAGAGCCCGAGTCCAGCGCCGAGTACATCAAGCCTGTGTGGCGCATCATCAGCATCACGCCAGTCACGAAGCAAGGGGGCAGCAGGAGGTGCATCGATACGTTTGCGTTCAAGATCCTGAATGGCGCGCATGCGTCGAATACGCTCCATGGTGCTGGTGAGGCCCTCATCGATATCGACGAGCATGGTGGCTTCATCAGGGTCTGCTTCCACATCGCTGGTGTCCATGTCGATGGTCTGGCGGACCTGTTGATCAGGTTCAAATGTTTTGGCGACCTCTTCAAAAGCAGCGAGCGCGTCGGCGGCGCGTTGGAATCGCTCGCGAGGGTCTTTGCGAAGGAGCGTGTTAAGCCAGCGCTCAAACCCTTTTGGGACGGCGAACCTTGGTTGAAGAGGGGGTGGTTGCTGTGCAAGCTGGCTTGCGAGCACGAGCATGAGATTACCAGGGAAGAGAGGTTTTCCCGTGGCCATCTCCCAGAACAAGCACCCCATCGCGTACAGGTCAGTCCACGGCCCCTGTTCTCGCCAGCGCCCTTCGATCTGCTCGGGGCTCATGTAACGGGGCGTGCCTGTGATCTTGTTTTCGGCGTTGGCATCCTTGATATCTTTGAGTGGTGTACGCTGCGTGTGTTCATGGTTGAGCGCGATGCCAAAGTCGACAAGTTTGGAGGCTCCCCGAGGGGTGACAAGGACGTTTTGGGGTTTGAGGTCACGGTGGATAATGCCCTTGGCGTGGGCGTGAGCAAGCGCTTCAAGAAGGTCGCGAATTTGGTGAGAGAGCTGTTCCCATGTGAGGGCTTGTTTGGCGTCCTTGAGAGGTTTTCCCTCGATGTATTCCATGATCAGGTAGGGCGATCCTGCGTGAAGATCTTCCATATCATGTTGGAGCAGGCCGTAGTCGATGATCATTGCAATGTTGCGATGATGCATTCTGGCCATGGAGAGCACTTCATGTTCAAAGGAGCGCTGGAACGTATCCTGACGAGCGGCCTCCGAGGTCAGGAATTTGATGGCGACATGATGCCCCTGATCCTGATGGACGGCTTGCCATACTTGGCCCATGCCGCCTTTTCCCAGAAGTTTGATGAGTGTAAAGTTTCCGAGCGTGGCACCTTGCATGAGAGCCTGTCACATAAGTTTTAATGGAGAGTGTTAATACAAAGAGGCCATCGATCTTTCACAAGGATCGATGGCCTCTTATTGTAGGTACTTTACCTGTACAAAGTCAATTAGTCGCGACGACCCACGAGCTTGAATTCCGAGGAGGAAGCGTAGCCGCGCACCATGACGTGGATGGAGGCAGGAGAGTTCAACTCCACGACACAGGTTTCATCGCTACCAGCCTTGTAAGGACGGCAGTCGTAGCGCTCCACAGAGGGGCTGTCGCCGATACGCACGTAGAGGTCAGCATCAGCGGTGCCGCCGAGCTCAAAGGTGTAGGAGCCAGCATCCACCACAGGAGTGCTTGTGACGAACTCTTCATCTTTGGCAAGGGTGCCTTCTTCGGTCAAGCCATCCCAGGAAGCGGGTGTGGGCATGTCGCCTGTGTAACCAGGGACAAAGACGTTGTCCTCTTCACCCGAGACGAGCACGACCTGAGAGGATGAGATTTTGCGGAAGATCTCTTCGTAGGTTGTGGGCTCTTCAGGAGTGGAGAGCGCGTTGACAAATGCCATGGTGGAGCGTGTCATGTTGCTGAAGAAGGAGGGGAGCGCATTGGTCACGATGTCGAGGTGTTGTGTACCTGTGGGGTCCTCGGGGTTGACATCAGCGCGAGCGTCAAACAGAGCGCTATCGACGTAGGCGTAGGTGTCACATCCGTTCATGAACACGATGGAGTACTGTCCAGGAGCCCAGGTGCCCTTTTGAGCGAGCGCACGGATGTTTGCACCAAGTCCAGCGTGGCCATTGTATGCGATGAAGTCAGCGTCTTTGGAGAGCGTGTTGTAGCGCGCGTTGAACTCGGAGCCAGCTGTGCGCACGTTGTCCACAAGGAGTGCGACGACCTCAAGTTTGCGACCATTTTTGAGGGTTGCGTTGAAGGTGACATCAGGTGTGGAGACGCCAGGGCTGCGAGGTACTTCAGCGGGTTCGGTGACGAGGTCGAATTCCTTGAAATCAGAAGACATTCTACCAAGGAACTCGTTGTATGCCGAGATACCAGCGTCGGAGTTTGAGGTGGTGTTGTCCTCGTATTTGCCGAAGATCGCCACGACCTTGAGCACATCATCTTCCCAAACCTTGTGATATTCTGGATATTTACCAGTGGTGTTGGAGTCGCTGACTTTGAGCGTCGCGGTGGTGCGAATGATATCACCTTCATCAAGGTCACAACGAGAGACGTTGGGGCGGTAGTAGTACCACATGCTGCCCGAGGTCACGTCGTGAGCACCATAATCGACGCAGGAGTGTCCGTATTTTTCAGCGAATGCGGTGAGCGCAGAGCTGCTGATTTCAAAGGGGAGGATGAGCTCATATTCCTGAGGCACATCGCCACGAGCACCCCATGCGACAAGGAGGGTCGCGTCGTAATCAATGCGGACCTTGCCATCGGCAGTGCGAGACGTTTCAACGTTGCTCAGCGTAAGCTTGTCGAGGCGACCGACGCCGTTGTCACCGTTGAGGTGACCGATGGTGTAGAGGAGCTGGTCTTCAATCTGAGATTCGGGTCTCCAGCTTGAGGTGGTGATGAGGCTACCCGAGAAGGACATGTCGACAAAGGTTGCCACGACGCTGGAGTCGGCCTTGCCATCGATACCACCCTTGACCTGGGCGCTACGCTCCACAGCGAGTGCATCAGTGGTGGAGGTGCTTCCCTCATCGCCACCTGTGGTCTCGTCGTTACATGCGACAGCCATCATTCCCATTAAACTCACAAGACATGCTTTCTTCAGAATACTCATCATTCCATTTACCATCGTTAGGTTCATTTTTATATGTTTAACGTGTGAGTCACAGTGGCTCACAGCGAGTGTACATCGATTGTTTAGCAAGATAGATACCAACGCGGGATATTACGTATTTATGTACGAAATGCAACTGTTTGTGTTACACAATTCTGATAGCACATCAGCACCTGGCAACTTGAGTTGCCGCTTGTTGAGGCGTGCACACCTCCGTTATGGATACTCAAGTTGCCACTCGAAGGTGGTCGCAGGCAAGAGGAGGGGGCGGCCTGCTGGCAAAAGTTTTGCGGTCTGCGATCCTGTCGCCAGCAGGCCGCCCCCTCCTCTTGCCACGAGACGTTTCGTCGAGACCAGGAAAGTTGCATTCAGGAGGAGTAGAGAGCGTCGCGTATGAGGTGGCTTTGTGTGATGACGTGTTGATGCTCGGGAGGTGCCTCGTGGAGGATCTGTTGTAAGTTGTCTTGAAAGCGTTGCATATGGATGAGGTGTAGTGCGCTGGTGACGTGACCGACGCCCTCGTAGTGTTCCTGAATTTTGCCGACGGTCTTGCCCTGCGCAAGCTTGATCAAGGGGATGCTGGCTGTGTTTGTGATGGGCTCAAGTAGAGTGGTTGTCATGACGTACGTGTGTTGACTTGCGGCGAATCGGTGCATCATGGAGGTGCTCAGGAGCGCGCCAATATACTGGCGTTGTGCGTCGGGGTGCACGGCCAGTTGATCGAGGTATCCGATCTTGTGTGGTAGGATGTCATCCTTGTTAAAGTCTTGAACCCATTCGATATTTTCTTGTTTTTTCCAGACCTCACTCTGACGCAATATCGCATCATCCAGACCCACGATAAAGCCAAGGATGTGTGCATGATCGTTGGATGTGGCGACAAGGATTTGCTGAAGACTGGTGAGCAGCATGTAGTGTTCGGGAGAGCATCCGAGCACAAAACCACCACGAGAGCTTTCGGGATGGTTGTCAGGGTTCATGGCAAGCATGTGCTTGAGATTGATGATGTGGGGGACGTCCTGTGGGGTGGCGATGCGAATGTGATGGTTCAAGTCAGGTGACATTATTTGGGCTCCACAAAGATTTCAGGACCGGCGGATTGTTGGAGGACAGCACCAAGCAGCGTGTCGACGTTTTCATTGTGTTGGAATGCTTCAGGCAAGGGTGCGTCTTCATCGGGGAGCATATGCCATGGGAGGGTGGGGTAACGGTGATGTACTCTGTGATGGCTGAAATTCAGGAGCCACCACTTGAAGAAGCGAGGAGTATCGACGCTACGCACGTTGTAAATGACCTGCTCGCCATAGGTTGTTCTATAGTGATAAATATAGACAAACAAAGAATAAATCCATGCAAAGAAAAGCAATGGTCGGCCCATCATCGCCCACCAGATATGTGAGCCAAGCAGGGTGTAGATCAGGACATTGAGCAAGACACATCCTGCAAAAATAGCGATGGAGTTGAGCTGATCCTGGAGGCTCCAGCCATTGAACGCAGGCGAGATTTTTGGAGCGTATTTCGGAGGCACAAAGAGGAAGAGGAGGATGGAGACGACACCATGTAAGAAGTAGCCACCAGCAAAGACGCCAATGTACCAGCACAGGCCGATCCAGACGCGGCGAAGGAAGCCAGGTTCCTTGTTGACGACGTAGCCATCAAGCGTCGAGGTGTGGTGATCCCGTCGGTTATGCGTATGATGAAACTTGTGTATTTTTCGATAGATAGGCACAGGTATAAGCAGTGGCGTCAGGAGCGCCTGCCCAACGATATCGTTGAGGAGCTTGCTGGAGGGGATGAGTTTCTTGTGAATGGCCTCATGAGCGGCAGTATAGAGGCGATGAAACCAACCGCCCTGAAGCACCAGTCCGAGGATCATGAGTGGAAGATACAGATCACCAAGCTGAGCGCTGTAGATCTCAATGAGGACGTTTGCTGCAATCAGAGCAGACATGACGATCCAGGTTTCAAGGAGCATTCTGGAGACACGTCTCTGATGGATATTCGGGTCAATTTTGGGAGGCATGATGGTGCGAAATCCGTGAGATTTTTGTGGAGTTTGCGTGCTCAGGAGAGTGCATCGTGTGGTGATATGTTACACTGTGTTATAAACAGAGTTAACGTTAATCAATTGAGCGCTGCGATGCAAAAAGAAAACGTGGAGAAGCGAGAGTGGGGGTGTTTGCCACTGGTGTTGACGGCGACACTTTTTGTAGGTGGTGTACCTCTTGGTGATGTGTGGATGTCGTGGTGGGTACCACAGGCGCCCGAGTTCCTGGGTGGCGTGGTGGGTTTTTTTATGTTCCCACTAAGTTTTATGGCGGGGATGTTGGCGTGGCAGTTTGGCGCGTTTGTCAGAATGATCGTGCGTTCTGTAAAGACGAGGACATTGGCTGAGGGGGACAAGACGGCTGGAGCATGGCTGGTGATACCAGCGTCATGGGTGACGATGACGCTTGCAGGAGCAATAACGTGTTATTTTGCGCCCGTGTGGTGGCAAACGTTGTTGGCCTTCATGTGTGCGGGTGCGTTGTACGGTATGCTGATGTTTATCGCAGCGCGCATGCGATTGCTCATCATGCTCGATTCATGAGCATGCAGAGGAGCTTATGTGTTTTTATGGGACGTACCGTTGCAGGAGAGCGGGGGCGGCCTGCTGGCAAAAGTTTTGCGGTCTGCGATCCTGTCGCCAGCAGGCCGCCCCCGCTCTCCTGCCTGTAGGCTCTACAGTCGTGTAAAAACACATATGCTCACTTTTGTTGTGTGCTTCTCTGTAGATTTTGGGTGGTGTGTAAAAGGTTTTTTGAAGTGTGCATGACTGGTTCTTAATCATTGTCCTCATCATAATCTGTGATGGGGACAGCTTCGTTGAGAGCTGTGCCATCATCGTATTCAATTGTATTCATGAGAGCAAAGTACAGGGTGTGGAGATGTTTGAGGTGTGGCCACGCGAGCAGGGCGCGCGTGCCTTTGTGAGTCATGCGCGTCGAGGTTACATCTAAAAAGATTAAATTATTCAAGTATTTGGATGTTGATATTGCGATGATGCCTTCATCTCTTACAGGGTTAAAGCTAAAGTTCAATGAGCGGAGGTTTGAGGCATAGGATGACTGTGTAAGAGCCTTGATTCCAGCAGGTCCGATGGCATTGTCGTTCAAGCACAGTGAGCGTAGTTGTAGCAGGTGAGGTGATTTGGCGAGTGCGGTGATGCCATCGTCAGTGAGTTTGTTGCGTCGTAGTGTGAGTGATGTGAGGGATGTAAAGAGATGGGGTGATTGGAGGAGGATCAGCAAACCTTCATCGCCAAGGTCGTTGGAGTCCAGAGACAGGGAGTTGAACTGTGAGAGCAAGGTTGCTTGTGCGAGCGCCTGAAATGCATCACGGCCAGCATAGATAGCGCTCAAGCTGAGGGTGTCAAGGTGTGGTAAGGAGGGGGCGTTGACGAGTGTTTTGATGCCTTCATCCCCGAGCTCGTTATCAGTCAAGGCGAGCGTGCTGAGCTGTGATAGATAGGGTGATTTGGCGATGGCCTGAGTGCTTGAGAGGGAGAGTTCAGTGGTATTCAAGTTCAGTGTGGTGAGATGAGCGCATAGGGGGGAGCTTACAAGTGCAGTGATGCCATCGTCTTGGAGGCGATTGCCGCCAAGATCAAGTGTGTTAAGTTTTTGTATATAGGGTGATTTTGCGAGTTCTTTGGCGCCTTTGGCACGTACAAGATTGCCACCAAGATCAAGGGATGTGAGGTTGGACAGCAGGGGAGACTTGGCAAGCGCAGAGGCCCCTTCATCGGTGACCTTGTTGCCGTTGATGTGTAGGGCACGCAGGTTTTTGAGGTATGGAGAGGAGAGCAGCGCGTGGATACCGTCGTCATCGATCTCGTTAAAGGACAGATTGAGATGCGTTAAACGTGCGAGAGATGGTGATTTGGCGAGCACACGAAGAGCATCTTCGTTTAGATCATTTTCAGCCAGATCGAGCGAAGTCAGGTTGGACAGGTGAGGGGATTGTAGGAGCGGTGTGACTCTGTCCAGATCGAGGAAATTTCCTTTGAGTTTGAGGTGCTTGAGATTTCTGATTTGAGGTGATTTGGCGAGCAGATCAAAGTCGAGCATGGTGCTCCATGTGTACTCGATCGCGAGGGAGTTGAGTTGTGCGAGCAGGGGTGAGTGTGCAAATTCAGAGAGGTCCTCATCAGAGATCACGCTTCCGCCAAGGCGTACATCTTTAAGGCTTTGAAATTGCGTGCTTTTTACAAAAGATTTAAAAGTATCTCCCGTGCAATAATCGCCGAGCACAAGGGTATGGATGGCATGTGAGGCAGGGGAGTCAAGCAGGTCCAGTAGGGTGTTCTTGTTTTTGTGACTCAGGAAAGTAAAGGTGGCGCAGGGGATATGTTGTGCGGCATCTTCAAGCGCAGCGAGTTGATGGAAGGAGCAAAGAGGGGTGTGGAAGTGGTGTGGGAATGAGGTGAGATAAGGGAGCCATGTGGCGCAATACTGTTTTGGGTCTTTGTGATAGGCCAGTCTTGAGAGTGTTAAAAGTTCCTCACGTTCAATCTCGCACCAGGAGGATTGGTTCATGAGGCTTCTGAGATCTTGAAAACCGATGTGCTCCGCATCTGTCATTGTGCTCCTCCATCTCAGCATATTCAATGCATCATGATGTGTACCTTGAATATGCCAAGAAGTACATCAAGAGGGTGTTAAGAGTGTTCAATGCTCAGACTGCTGCATACTACAGCCTTTCAACAAGGCGAGCGACGACAAATTTTTTGTGTAGCCTTTAAGTACGATAAAATCATTTGATTTATTAAAAACTTAAACCAAGTCAGAGCTTATGCATAAGAGGCGAAACGAGGAATTTGACGGAGCGTTTTGCAACAAAAACCTACAGAGATGAACGGAGCGAAGCGAGAGGAAGTAGGGCTATCACAAGTGAGCTTGCGAACTTGGGACGGCCTACTGATCTCGAGCTAAACGTATCAAGCGTAGTGAAACTCCAGAGGTTTTTGGATCGCAAAACAACGTATAAAAGAGCCTCTTGCGCGCCTGAAACCTTACTTTATGCTCTTTTTGTGCACCGTAAGCGTTTCATGTTTTTGAAATGTATAAGAATAACTGTCAACACCCTCTAAATTATCTAAATTATTGTTTTTGTTTTTATTTTTAAAATTTTAAAAATTTTAAAAATTTTTAAAATTTTTCTGGATGTAGGTTTGAGTTTCCATGCAGCGAGCAGGACGACAAACCAGAATCCAGAGGCGGGCATCATGAAGACGCCGCTGATGCCAAGCGCAGCGAGCATCCAGAGGAGCTGTGTGGGGAGAGTGCCCGTGTGTTTTTCAAACAGGTGGAGCGCCCATGCGGCGAACATGACAGCCCAACCGAACCAGATGAACCAGAACCACAGGGCGCGTAGAGGGTCGGGATCAATGCTATTGAAGATGCTAAGGTCCACGATTTCAGCGATGGGACTGCGACCTGAGAGGTCACCTTCAGGGAGGCCATAGAAACCAGCAATCAGGCCCACGAGATTGTGAATAATACCGATAATAAGCAGCCACATACCTGTGGTGAGGGGAGGTTTTGAGGAAGAAGAATTCATGGTGTACTCCTTGGGCGTAAGTTTTATGGGTTTTATGAAACGATGACCATACGGGTGCGTATGGTGCGTGATTTGACATGGACCATACGCACCCGTATGGTCCATGTCAAATCCATCTTGTATCGAGGCGCAAGATGTGGTGTAGAGGAGGGAAGACATTTGAAAGGAGGTCATGAGAGATGGCAGCAAGTCAGCTAGGAAGAGAGCAATGGGTGGGGGCAGCCCTGGATGCGTTGATCGAGGGAGGAATGGAGGCGATTCGCGTGGAGAAGTTGGCCCGCGATCTGGGTGTGACAAAGGGGAGTTTTTACTGGCACTTCAAGAACAGGGCAGCGTTGGTGGAGGCGTTACTGGAGCTCTGGGAAGAGCAGGGCACAACAGAGGTTATTTGTGCGTTGGAGGCGCAGGATGTGTCAGCCCAGGAGAAATTGATGATGTTGATCTCGGTGGCGTGGCAGGATCTGGACATGATTCGTGCAGAGTCGATCTTACAGGCGGCAGCAGCGAGGAACCACGGGCAGGTGGTGGAGATCCATGGGAGGATAACGAGGCGAAGGTTGGAGTATACGACGAGCCTGTATTGTGAGATGGGTTTAGGAGAAGAGGAGGCGACACACTGGGCACGCACGGCCTATGGGTTATTTCTTGGCACACTGCAAATGGTCGCCACGATGCCAGAGTTATTTCCCGAGCAGCAGGCCTTGACTGCGTTCACACAGCATCTTGAGAGGGTGTTGATGCCAGCAGTCGATTAAGCGGCTTGAGTAGATCGTTTTAAAGGTTCGTGTGAAGTATGCGGGTCTAATAGATTTTATGCAGATTAAATATCTGTTAATAGCCTGATATGATTAAGTATTTATAGAAATTTACACCATCCATGTAATTCCTTAAAATGCTACAAAACGCATGACGTGTGGGGTCTGTTATGCTATGTTTGACAAACTGTAACCATAACGTGTTCGCAACCACAGCATCTGTGTCATCACCTGCATGAAGAATAACAACACCTTTGTACAACAGGCGATCTCACTCATTGGTGAGATTATCCCTGACATCGTCATCCATCTGGACTCAGAGGGGCGTCTTGAGCACTATTACAAGGGCCAAAAAGACGTCGCACCCGAGCAGCTTGCCGTGCTTCGCGGTACCCAAATTCATGAGTGTCGCAAGTTTGTACCCTGGGCACCCAAGGCATTGCTCGATGAGCTGACTGCGGTTGTGGACAGGTGTCTGGTGCAGCGTCAGCGCTCGCAGCTCTCGTTCAAGATCAGGTGGCCTGATGAGCACGCGCCCTCGTATTATTTTGATCTGCGTGCATTGCCTGTGGAGGATCAAACGATTCTGTTGGTCCGTAACACCACATCCGAGCGTCTCCTTGAAGAGCAACTTGCCATTTCCGAGCGTATGGCATCGCTTGGCACGCTCGCCGCAGGTGTGGCACACGAGATTAACAACCCATTGACGTACATTCAGTGCAACCTGGTGCTGGCGATGGAGGAGCTTGATATCTTGCGTGAAGGCGGCGAGAACGCATCACTGGATGAGATACAAAGGAGCCTTGAAATTGCGCTTGATGGCACGCAGCGTGTGGCAAAAATCACCAAGGAATTAAAGCACTTCTCAAAGGTTTCCGAGTTTGAGATCGCCCCGCTCAAGATCAAGGATATCCTCGATTCAGCGATCAAATTATCGGCCAATGAAATCCGCCATCGCGCCGAGCTTATCGTGCGCTATGAACCAGACCTGCCTCATATCTATGGTGACCCCTACCAGCTGACACAAGTCTTTGTGAACATCCTGATTAACGCTGCGCAGTCCTTTGATGAGGTCAGCGTGGACGATGCCACCATCAAGATTTCAGTCAAATACAAGGAGTTAAACAACGGCATCCTGATTGCCATCAGTGATAATGGTGTGGGCATGCCTTCCTCGGTGTTAAGGCGAATTTTTGATCCGTTCTTTACCACCAAGGAGCAGAGCGGCACGGGCCTTGGCCTGTCCGTATCACACCGTATTATTCATGATCTTGGTGGTACGATCAGCGCCGAGAGTAGTCCTGGTGAAGGCACCACAGTCTTTGTAAGCTTGCCCTGCTCAAACTCTCTTGCGGGACAGGTCAGTGAACCCGAACTGACCATTGATTCTCCCAAGGCAACGCAGGCCAAGATTATGGTCATTGAAGATGATGTGATGATTCAAAATCTCATCAAACGCATCCTCGACCACCATGACATCCACACCTACTCCTCACTCCACGAGGCACTGCGTTACCTTGATGAACTTGCTCCCGATGCGATCATCTGTGACCTGATGTTGCCTGGTGAAAATGGTGAAGATCTCCACGACTATTTGCTCAAGAATAAACCCAAACTCCTCCCACGTACGCTCTTTATCACAGGTGGCGTCTTCACACCTGGTGCAGAGCTTTTCCTCAAGGCTGTAAAACCAAATCTGTTGACAAAACCCTTTAAAAGCATTGACTTGATGCGTCATGTGGATGAACTCATTCAGTGCACGGATTGAGCTTAAAAAGGAAAGAACAGGGGTACGAGGATGAGCACCAGGATGGCGCAGAGGATATTCATGGGGAGTCCGATGCGCAGGAAGTCGGACATGGTGTAGTTGCCCGCCCCATAGACCATCAGGTTGGTTTGATAGCCAAATGGTGTGGCAAAACTTGCAGATGCGGCAAACATGATCGTGATGATAAAGGGCATGACGCTGACATCGAGCGTATTGGCCAGCGTCAGCGCAAAAGGCAACACCAACACCACCGCTGCATTGTTTGTCATCAGCTGTGTCAACAAGCTCGCCGTGAGATACACCATCACCAGCGCAAGCATTGGGCTGTCTCCACCCAACATCAGGACTCCCGAGGTCATCATTCTGGCTAGGCCCGCATTCTCAACGGCCTGGCCCACGCCAATGGCCGCTGCAATGGTCAACACGACCTGCGTGTCCACGCTCTTGAGTGCATCCTTCACGTTTAACATTCCACCAAACACCATGATTACCACGGTCAACAGCGCCGCCTTGAAGATGGAGAGCGCGCCCGTTGCGCCAAGAATGACCATCATGACCACCAGGCCCATGGCACACATCCTCCTTAGGAACGATGTCTCTTCGCGAGGGCGTTGTTGTAGCAGAATAAAGTCACGTGCACCTGCGCGCTCAAGGAACTCCTCCCCCATTTCAATGAGTAGCTTATCTCCCACACTCAGCGTCCAGCGTTGACGATGATCGGGCTCTACAAGTTGCCCCTCCCTGGAAATGGCGAGCACGGCAGCGTCGTAGTGCTTGCGGAAACGACCATTTCCAATTTCCTGCCCGATCAGTGGTGAGCTGGGTGTGAGGACGACCTCAATGGTTTGTCCTGGTAAGAGACCATCGCGTCGCTTGAACTTGTGTTGTGGTTCAAGCTCAAGGCCCTCAATGTTGCACAGTTCAACGAGCGCGCGAGCACGGCCTGCGAAGATGAGCAGGTCGTTGGCCATGAGTCGTGTGTCACGAGAAGGTGCAGGAATCAGCAGTGAGTTGTGATGGCGCGTGATCTCGACGGGGAAGAGTCCGAGGATGCTTTGTGCTGAGATCTCATCAAGTCGTCGGCCTATGAGGATGCTGTGTTCGGGGACCCTTGCGGCCAGGAGCAAGTTCTCTATATTGTTTGATTTATGCTTGTTTTTCCTGCTCTTAGGAAGAAGCCATGGCGCGGTCGTAATCATGAGCATGATGCCTGCGAGGGCGACAGGAATACCCACGCCCGAGAGTGTGAGCATGGAGAGCTCAAGGCCAAGTTGTTCCTTGACCATGCCTGCGACGAGCAGGTTGGTGCTGGTGCCGATGAGTGTGCAGGTTCCACCAAGAATGGCAGCGTAACTCAGAGGGATGAGGAGCAGGGATGGAGAGATTTTATGCTCCTCGGCCCACTGTTTGATCTCGGGGATGAACATGGCCACGACGGCTGTGTTGTTGAGAATGGAGCTTAGCGCCACGATGACAGAGGACATGCGAAGGAGCTGGCCTCGGAGGTAACGCGCGCGAAGCATCCATTGCACAAACCATCTCAGGCCGCCCTGGCGGGTGAGCCCTTCGGAGACAATGAACAGGAGCGCGACGCTGGCCATACCCTCGTTGGCAAAGCCCTTGAGGGCCTCGGTGGGCGAGAGCAATCCACCGAGAGTGAGCAGGCCAAGGGCAAGCAACAGGATGTGTTCCGTAGGTCGCTTGCCACGTAGCAGTGCGATGACCATCAGCACCAGAATGACCATGCAATAGAGGGCCGAGAAGGTCGCGGTTGTGGGGAGGTGGGAGGTCATAGAGGTATGGCGTATGGAAGCAATAATAAAATAAGAGAAATTAATTCATACTCACAAGGTATGAATTATAAAAAATAAGATGACAAAATGCGAGGCAAAGCGCAACACCATTTCATGTGAGCGTGTCTTTTTTGAGCATTTTGGCGTACGCTCTGGCTTTGAGCAGAGATGAGGCGACAGGAGGGCGAGATGGCATTGTTTGTGAGGAAAAAGCACAGGGGAAAGCTTCCAGCGTTGGCGCTAAATTTTGGCGAGTTAAGGGAGCTATTGCATGCACCAACGACGGGACACAACTGGCGAAATTTATTGCGATTTTTGTATGAAGCAAGAGCAAATCATCCCGATGTGTTTGCACAGGAGTACGAGCCATATGCGAGCGCTGTGTTGAGCAGGAGTTGGCCTGCGGATGTGCGTGTGTTGTCAGCCAGGGAGTCCAGAGCGGTGGCATGTGCGCTCGACACATGGGGCCCCTTGCTGTCATCTGTGTTGGGTGATGGTCTTGAGGTGTCATCGGTGGCTACCTTGAAGACGTTGCTGGCATATTCGGAGCGGTTACCCCTGGCGATGTTGAGGATCAGTTATGGCATGCATGAGCTACGTCAAGCTGAGGCGAAAGAGATCGTCGATAAACTCACGTCAGAGGTTGTGATCAGGGATCTTGAGGTGGGGTATCCGTCCAGGGATTGTGAGATGTTGTTGGAGCATTTGGCAAGTCTTGAGCACAGGAATCTTCGGGGGTTGTATTTGACGCATCACGAGGTGGCGGGCACGCGTTTTGTCGAGCGTTTTGTGGCGAACCCGAGACATCTGGAGAGGTTGGAGCGACTGGAGCTTAGCTGGGTGACAGGGCAGTCTGCGTTACAGCCGTTTCTGGAGAGTCGGAATCTGACAGGTCTGAAGCATTTCAGATTCAGGGGTAGGTTGGATTCACCTGAGCAGGAAGCAGTGTTGGAGATGTTGACCACAGCTCCTGTGCTCTCGCAGCTGGAGTCATTTGGCCTGAACATCTTTGGTGGTGTTCAATGCAGTCTTCATTGTATGGAGCACCTTCTGGCGCAGTTATCAAAAGCTCCCCTGGAGACGCTTGCTCTGAGCACCTGGGTACAGGGACCAGAGAGGTTGGATATATTGGTGCAGTGGTTGAATGAGCAGACCACGCTCAAGACGCTCTTCATTGATAATTTATCACTTGGTATGGAGGGGCTTAAAAAGCTATGTGAGGTCGACTTTGGTCCACAGTTTGAAGCGTTGCACATCAAGAATGAGTCGTGGCAGCGTGGTGAGATGGTCGATTATATGACGTCTGGGATGCGTGATGTGCACTTTGATATAAACTGCAATGATGCTGGCTTTAATAAAATCTTAAAAACACGTAAAAAATCAGATAAAATCACAAGTTACACCGTTAAAGAGTTGAAGCTTCCCGAGAAAGATCCAGCGCGTAACTTTTTGATTTTGAAGGAGTTGGGCGTCTGGAAGAACCTTGATTCATTGAGGATTGAGTCCAGCATGAGTCATCTGGTCAATGATCTGATTGAGCTTGAGCCACCCGAGCGCCTGAGGCATCTGGATATGAGTCAGACGCAGCTTTCGTATGCGACGTGGCAGAAGTTCAAGGGCTCCATGTTTGCACGGTCAGGGGTCCGTATAGAGCAACCGCGAGTGCATGAGCAGGCAGATATGGAGGCCGAGATTGAGCGTTATCATCAGGAGAAGAGCGATCATTTTACAACGCCCCAAAACCTGTCACTGGAGACGTTTGCATGGATGTTGGATGAGGGCTTGATTCACGATGTGAAGACGCTCACGTTGGGAGGACGTGTCTTTGATACATGGCTTGACTGTCTTGAAAAGCATTGGCTAAATGGGAAGTTACCGAACCTTGAGGACGTGAGGTTTATGCATATGGAGGCGACGGTACACAGGACGTTGGAGTTTATCCATGGAGAGCTTGTGGAGCAGCTTGATCTGGAGACTCGCCAGTGGAATTACAGGGGCTATAATCACACCTGGTTGAGCGGTGAATCGGGGAGTTTGACGTTACATGCTCATGAGCTTCGGGATGGTGTGTTGGATGTGGTTGAGCGTTATCATGATCAGTATCCAGTGATGCATTTGGTACTTTATCTTGGGTATCAACAACAGGCCATGTTTGATCAATGGAGTGCGGCGTTGTACAGAGGTGCTTTTGACAGGTTGAGGCATCTTTCAATACGGGGAGGTCAGCTGGACTTTGAGCTTATAGAGCGTTTGATTTCAGGAGGTCATCTGCCCGCGTTGGAAGTTCTTGCATGTGCGATTCGTGGAGAACCAGAGGAGGTGATGGCTCGTCTGGAGGGGTCGCAGGCGTTTGATCATTTATCAAGAGTTTCTATTGATGTGCCATGGGATCAGCGTGAGCGGTACAGGCAATGGCACGATGCACGTCCTGGAGCGAGGCAAGAATAATGCGAGGAGTTGTTTTCTGAATGCGGTATGCGTACCATGTGAGGATGAGACGAGACCCACTGCGTGGGAACGACTGAGAGCTTTTGATACAAGTTTTAAGAAAAGAGAGAGGATAACGTGGACGAGATGCCTTCAACACTCCTGGCTGATTATCGCACCCCGACGTATACGCAGGACACGGTTCCTGGTGAGCTGACAAAAGAGCATGTGAACGAAAACGGTTCGTGGAGCATGGTGCATGTGTTGTCAGGCGAGATTGATCTTTATTGTGAGGACAAGCTGCCAGGGACGCCGCAGCGGTTAGCGCGTCGTGCACCTGGTATCGTAGAGCCAGGAGAGCGCCATCGTCTCGAGGTGTGTGGAGAGGTGAAGTTTTACGTGCAGTATTTCAAGGATCCGAATCCTTAGAGTGTGTCAAGTAACTGAAAAAAGAAAGAGATCAGGCGACTGTTGCGCAGCAACAGTCGCCTGATCTCTTTCTTTTTTCAGCGTTGTTGAGATCGTTTTGAGCGAGTGTCTTGTGTCAGAAGAATCTACATGTGTGTAGAGGGATCATGCATCCTATCCTTGTGGATATTTACAGATGAGATCACGGTTTGCCCCCGTAAAGAGCGGGGAAGGTAAAGAGGGGAAAGGTTTATGACTTGAAATTCATATTAAATAATACTATATAAAAGGTCTAATTTTAAATATGGAGTCATGATATGAAATTAATCCCCGCGTGAATAGCTGAATGAATTAGAGTATACTGGAGAAGGGGTCTATTCAAGTCATCACGCAAGGAGACATATCATGGGTCAAGATAAACTTAGCTGGGAAGATGGACAACGTTTATGGGCCGTTCAAAAAGCCAAAGAGGGCATGCCTGTTCCTGAGATTGCTGCTTTTTTTAACAAGGGTGTCTCCACTGTCTACACCTGGATTGCGCTTGAGAAAGAGCACGGTCCAGATGCTCTCAAACGCTCTTATTCTCAGCGTGAAGGCAAGCTTGATGAGGAGTCATGGCTCAAGGTTGAGGCGCTTGTTCAAGGCAGTGCTCTTGATTATGGGTTTGACGAAGACTTCTGGTCCTTGCCTCGTATCAAGTTT
>CATLTV010000047.1 GCA_950059285.1 uncultured Pseudomonadota bacterium
TCGCCCCGTGATCGCCTCGTGTCTTTTGTGTCTTTTGTGTTTATTGCTCGTATTCGCAGCGATGAAGGGCTTCGAGAATCATGGATTTGGTTTCATCTGAGAATCTGTCCAGGGATAGGATCTGACGATATTTTTGAACCTTGGTGGTGTTGATTGGGCCAAAAATCAAGCACGCCAATTTGACCGCGTGTGAGCTGCTGTCCACGACGATGTAGTTCTCCAGGTGGAGCTGAAGGAATTTGCCTGGTTCAAGTTCGATGTAGAGTTCATAGCTTCGTTTTGGATAGCCCACGCCAGGAGGACGCCACGAGAGCGACCACGCGCCAGAGGTGTCCATGGTACAGAGTTTTTGCGCGTCGAGCTTGCGTGTGCCATCGATAAACTCTTGAAAGTAACGAAGGCCATCTTCATCAGCCGTGATGATTTTGCGATCGAGTTGTTCAAAGGGTTGAATGACCTCAAAGCTTGTGAGGTGCTCAATCCATGCCTGACGAGTGTCCTGAATCATGTGGGGCCGTGCGATACAGAGTCGGTTGTTTTTGCGAAGTGATATCTCATCCATGTCCACGCCAAGGAATGTACCATCGGGAGTGGGTCGTACCAGCTCTGGCGGTTTACCCGAGCGAATGACAGCCCATATAAGCGAGCAGGCGATGGGGTTCATAATTGGGTGATTCAGGACATGTGTCTGAAGGTGCTCCAGTGTCCAGATGCGGTTGATGACCATCTCTTTTTCGAGGCGACTGCGCTGGTAAAGGAGTGTTTGTTTGAGGTTTTCCTGAATCTTTTTAAATGCTTGCGTGGCTTTTGTTGCGAGGATCTTGTCATCAGACTTTTTGATGCGCGGCAATGTATCGAGCTCGTTGTCATCCTCGTCGGTGAGCGTGAGGGTGTCTTCATTGAGTTTGAGCAAGAATGTTCTGGAGCCAAAATCAAAGGTGCGTTCGCCTTGCATGGAGAGGCCAAAGGTGGGGACGCAGATATCTTCAAACTCGTGGGGTTGGAGGTTGCTCTCTTTTTGAGCCTTGCTGAGGTAGTTGAGCGCCATCTTGATGAGGCGTTTACTCTTGACCCACTGTGCGATGTATTTGAGTGCATGCTTGGCTTCAGGTCTGGGGCAATATGTGAACATAAACAGGTAGCTATCGAGATGACTTTCGGAGTGATAGCGGCCTTTTTTGCTGAAGTTAATTGCATGGTCCACGGCTGTCTCGATGGTGTCCTGCGATGCAAATTTGGCGATAAAGAGAAGATACCACGGGTGGTATTTGGCGTCGTTACCTGGTGTCATGCCCTGATTGAGTTCATCTTCAAGAATGGCCGCCAGTTCCTGGAGACTTTGCAGCGTGACATGTTGTGTGAGGTGATCGATCTCCTTGTCAGAGGTGCTGATTGAGAGGCAGAGACCCCGAGTGCATTCTTCAGGGAGGATGGTGCCTTCATGTGTGGTGAGCGTGTTGTATGTTTTGGGAAGGTAGATGGGAGGGGAGCCATCAGGTGTGGCGACGCGGTGGTTTGGGTTCCATTGATAACTGGGTGAGAAGTCTTCAGCACGCTCAAGCCAGAGCCTCGCAAACTTGGGGAGTTCATCTTGAGAGAGGAGGTTATTCTGGACTTCAATGATGTGTTTTTTCACGACCTGTTGAGCATGGTCCGAGTGTGTTTGCGCACGGTTTAAAAGTTCGGCGTGTGTGGCTTTTGTTGTACGTTCAAGGAGCTGTGTGGTGGCCCACTCCGAGGTGTCGACGTCTTCCTTGTCGAGGGCAAATAAGAGTCCTTCCGTGATAACATCTTCAGTTTGTTTGGCTTTTTTGAGCTTCTTTGTGAAGTTCGGATAAAGATTTGCGATGACAATGGGGGAGGGGATGGTGTGGAAGATGTGTGGGAGGTCATGATTTTTGAGCGTGTCTTGCAGGAGGATGGGGATGATCTCTTCACCGAGCAAGGCGATGGCTTTTTCATGGTGGTGTGTGGTGGGTTGAAGCGTGCGTTTTTTGAGGTTCTTTTTAACACGCTTGAGGTTCTGGTCACCGAGTACAAAGTCGACCCAGAAGGCAGGATAAATGTTTTTTTCGTGTTTGAACTTCTTCTTTTTAAAGCCAATGTCGATGAGCTGTTGGCAGGGAATACGCGCGAGCAGGATCTGTCTGGCGATGCCAAAGTGTGGGAGCGAAAGGTCGAAGAGGGGAGTGAGCAACGTGGTGTGCTCTGCCTCTGACATTCCCTCAAAGGGGCCATATCCTGCGATGAGTGTGCTGGCCTGAAGGGAGTGCAGAGGGTAGTTTTCTGCGTCAGGTGTGAAGGCATCAGGATAACAGAGGTCAAGGATTTGCTTGAGCTTTGTCCAGTCGATGAGCTCGCGCAAGGTTCGCCCAATGACGAGCGCTTTCCAGTGGATAGATTGATTGCCTATTCCTTTGAGCGCGTTGATGAGAGGCACCCATTGGCGTCCATCGAGATGTGCGATGGCGTCCTTGTTCTTGTGTTCCTCGTGAAAAGCTTCAGATTCATGACGAAAGAAGTTGTAACTACGCGCCGAGAAGTGCGTGTAAATGAGGAGGAGAAACTGTGCTGCTTCGGGCGTGATATCGCCTGGATCGTGTGTGATCAACTCCCGTGTATTTGGGGTGACGGTGTAGTCCAGCGCGTTGGTGATTGTAAATGTGGGTGACGAGGGCGTTTGATGTGCAACTGGCCATGATGTGCGCAGGCGTGTGATGGTGGCTTCATCGAGGTGAGGCAGGAGTGTCATGGCATCTTTGAGCGAGATCATAAGGGCTCCAAAAAGAGAAAAGGGTATGTTGTGCAGGTGCACAACATACCCTTTTTTCATGCTCGAATGAAGCGGATGTTATTCTTTACCAGAGAGGGCTGCCACACCTTGGAGAAGGCGAGGAAGGTCAAGCTCCATGGTTTGCTTGATTTGCTCGCTTGCGCTGGCGGCCTTGATGGCAGGAGATGCGTTGCGATCCACGCCTTCAAGGCGAGAGTCGATGACAGTGATTTTGTCGATCTTGATATCCTGAATGGTGGACAGCATGTTGTTCATGATCGCGTCGAACTGTTGGATCAGGAAGATTGGACGTGCGGCATCGCCAGCTTCATGCCAGACCTGAAGGAGAGCGCGGAGGGCTTCTGCGTTTGCGCGACCTTCCTCGACGGTCTTGGCGACCTTGGCGCGAGCCTGGAGTTCAAGCTCGGACTTTTTGGCGTGAGCAGGACGAATGACATCAGCTTCAAGCTGGCGTTTAACCTGTTCAATACGTGCTTTTTGCACATCGATGTTGGCCATTGATTTGGCGATTGCAGCACCGATTTTGGAGCGTTCCTCGGCGACAAGCGCCTTGGATTTTGTTTGAGCATCGGTGATACGGCGTTGTGCTTCAGCGGTCGCGATATCTTTCTGCGCGTTGATTTTTGCGACTGCCTTTTTGAGCTGGTTGCTGGCATCAAGCACGCTGGCTTCGGCGCGGTTTGTGGCTTCGGCGATGCGGCTTTCTCGGATCAGCTCGGCGGACTGACGACGACCAATGGAGTCAAGGTAGCCCTTGTCATCGCTGACGCTTTGAACTTTCAGCGTATCGAGTTCAAGGCCAAGGGAGCGGAGGTCGGGCATGGCTTCAGCGAAGAGTGATTTAGCGAACTCTTCACGGTCCTCGTTGACCTGTTCGGGGGTAAGGGTAGCGAGGACGCCACGCAAGTTACCTTCAAGCGTCTCCTTGGCGACCTGCATGATGGTGTCGCGAGGAAGGTCGAGGAAGCGCTCGACCGCGTTGTTGATGTAAGGGGCGCGCGTACCGATTTTGACGTTAGCCACGCCGCGTACGTTGAGTGGGATACCACCCTTGGAGTAGGCGTTGCTGACGTTGAGATCGATGGCCATGTTGGTGACATCAAGGCGGTCGACGCGGTGGATGATGGGGATACGGACCTTGCGACCTGAGTGCACGATTTCGTAGCCACGATCATTGGAGGCACCACTGAAAATGAGCACCTCGTTGGGTTGACAAATGACGATAAGATTGGTGATTGCCAGGGCAATTGCGATGCCTGCGACGATGACAATCAGAGCTATTGCTGCGACTGCTCCCATGAATGAACCTCGAGTTTGTATGTGTTTAAGTTGTTTATTTTACTTTTGAAATTTTGTTTGATTCATTGTGTGCCCTGATGTGCATCAGGGTTTACTGGGGTCATTGTCATCATCGGAGCTAAACACGCTGGACATTCTTTGCTGAAGAGAAGCAAAGGATGGACGGGTGTCTTCGCTGGGTTTGACCTGAGGATATTCACCAGGGGTCTGGAGTGGTGGAATGGCCGAGAGTTTTTCGGTTTTTGGGATGTGACCTTCTTCAAGGTCAGCGCCAGCGCCACGAGACGCAGGGGAGAGCTGTCGTAAGGCTTCTTGCTGTGCGGGGCTCAACGTGGGGTTGATTCCCGTTGTGCGTGTGGGCCTGAGCTCTTCCTGAATGGAGGGCGTGCTTTTGGCATCAAGCTTGGGGGGGGCTGTGGTTGCAGCGTCCTTGGTTGATGGTGTGGATGTTTTTTGAGGGACAGCAAAGGATTTACCTTCCAGCGTGCCACGTCCGTGGAGGGCACCCGAGATATCGAGGCCCACGGTGGAGCGCATCTCATCAAAGAGAGAGGCGACGATTTTGGGGAAGGAGCTGACATAGTTGGGAAGAGAGGTGCCATCACCGCTGTCGATGAGCGCGACCTGTCTGACTTCAACTTGTTTGGCAGCTTCGGCGACCTTTTGCATGATTTCTTCCATGCGGTTGAGCATGAAGACATCAAGTGCAGCGTCACCAGCTTCGGCCCAGACGGCTGTCATCATGCGCAAGACTTCAGCGAGCGCGCGACCTTTTTCAGCGATCTCAGCAGCTTCACCAGCGGCAATGATTTCGCGCGCGGTTTTTTCGGTGCGGGCAGGGATCACGACGTCAGCTTCAAGACGAATTGTTTCGAGGTCGGTACGAACTTTTTGAAGTTCCTGCTCGGCCTCGGCGCGAGCAGCGAGAGCGCGCGCGGTGGCTTTCTCTTCTTCGGACTTGGCGTCAAGTTCGAGGTCAGCGGTGAGCTGACGCAGTTCGTTCTGTGCCTTTTGGATTTGAGCCTGAGCCTCACGACGTGCGACCTCACTTCGGCCCTGTTCCTTGGCTTCGCGCTCCTCGGAAGCTTTCATGGCGTTGGATTCAGCGACCTCAGCTTGCTTGAGGATTTCAGCGAGTCGTTTACGACCAATGGATTCGAGGTAGTCGCGAGTATCGCTGACGCTCTGAATTTTGAGGGTATCGAGGTGGAGTCCGAGTTTTTCGAAGTCGGGCTCCACATCGTTGCGAAGATCCTTGACGAAGCCAAGGCGGTCTTCGTTGACCTGTTCAGGAGTGAGGTTTGCGAGGACGCCGCGCAAGTTACCTTCAAGTGTTTCGCGGGCGACGCGAGCGACTTCGTTGCGGTCACGGCCAAGGAAGCGCTCGATCGCGTTATCAATTTTGCGCGAGTCGCTGGAGAGTTTGATGTTGGCGATAGCGTGCACGTTCAGAGGAATACCACCCTGTGAGTAAGCGCCTTCAATGCTGATGGTGACGGGGATGGTACGAAGGTCCATGCGCTCCACTGTTTCAAAGATGGGGATACGCACGGTGCGTCCACCGATGACGGTGCGGAAACCGACGTGACTTCCATCTTCACGGATGCGGTCACGACCCGAGAAGATGAGGATCTCGTTAGGGCGACCGACATACAGGAATTGCTTGAGGACGACGACCAGGACCATGAGAGCCCCCACAAATCCTGCGGCGGCCATCATTACGACAATAAATTCACTCATAAATCTTCTCTTTCCTTTGGGTTAGTAAACCAATGTATTTACAGCACTTACTTTGTGTCGTTATGACTTGGAGCGTTCCAACGCGCTTTTGGGGACCACACGTGCAACACCATCCTCGACATCAAGGACAACGCACTCATCCTGGAAATCGAAGACCACATTGTCATCGGAGTCATCAAAAAGAACGGCTTCAATCTCCATGATTCTTCCCTTGGCGACAAGCTTGATTTTTCCCATGTCCGAGCCAGAGAAGGGGATGACAACTCTGGCGTCAGCGCCTCTGAAGTCCAGCGATGTATAGCCTTTTGCGCCCTGACTTTTGTTGGCGACATGCAAGAGGTACGAGACAGTAAACCCTGTCATGAGCCCCATCATCATGGACAGCGAGAAGACTCCAAGCTGGCTTGCCCACAGGTTCAGTACGGTAAAGATCGTGCCAGTGAGGCCAAAAAAGGCGAGCGCGAAGGTCCAGAATTTGAAGCTCAGCCACGGACGATATTTTTTGCCCTGTGTTTCGATGTCCTTGCTTGCCGAGATGCTCTTGTCAAAGTCGATGTGTTTATCGACCTCAAAGTCACCATCCGCGTCAAAGTCAGCGTCGGCGTCGAAATCAGCATCAAAGTCTGCGTCAGCATCGATGTCCATATCCGCGTCGATGTCGGCATCAAAGTCTGCGTCTACATCGGCGTCTGCATCAAAGTCGGTGTCCTTGTCAAACTCCACGTCCTTGCTCAGACCAGAGAAGGCCGAGAGCGCGACAAACGTCCCGCCTGTAATAAGAGAGAACACATAAGCTGCCAGAAATGGGTCCATGACCGTTCCTTCACGAGAAAGTGTAGGTGTGTAAATTAACCTTTGACCTGTGCTGCGATGATCTTCTCGACCTCAGCCTGAATTTGCCAGAAGTCTTGCTGGCTCATCCCGATGTGCTCCTTGAGACGTTCAAGGAGCTGCATCTCTTCAATGCTGACGGACATGTCGAGCATGGAGAGGAGCATCGCCTGCTTCAGGACATCGCGCGCAATTTCAGGCTGTGTTTTGAGCAGGTTCCAGTTTGGCTCAGGCGGTGCCTGTTCAAGCCAGGTGATAACTTCCATATAGTCGTCGTGGTCGAGTTCAAAGCGGTCCACGAGTGTGGCGAGGAAGTCGCGCTCAACAGGATCAAAGTGACCATCTGTCCATGCCAGCGCAAAAATGTATTGAATACAGGTCTTTTTGAATTCTTTCTGGATCATGTGCTTCATGCCTCTATATTTTGGTTGTGCTCCTGCGCTGTGCAGGAGACGTCATCATCAACGCTGCATTGTTGTACACGTGTGTCTTCAACGTGTGGCGTTGCCTTGGAGATCGCCCACGCGTGCTTGTACAAACTTCTGCTCTGTTATCTATCATGTGTTTGTACAGGACAAAATGTGAATCAGGAAAAAACATTTTTTCCTTGACTTTCTCTTGATTACCTCATGCCAGCCGCTAGAATGGTGCAAAGCGGTTGTACTCAGCTTGACGACTTTTTAATCCCTTAACTCCACGTTTATTATGTCTTCTCACATGTATTACAGCAAGGTGCTCGCAGCGTTGGCTTTTGGAATGGCCTTCTTGTTAACACCGCGCGCGATGGTAGAGTCTTCCCCTGCATCAGGGCAAGACACCATCCCTGTGCAGACACTGGAGACATCAGGTGACTGCCTGTGGTGTCAACCTGACGTGCAACCTGTACGCTGTGATTCCGTCGAGGAAGACAGCGAGCCCGAGCAAGAACTGTGGCTTAACCCCGATGCGCCACCCAGCATCAAGCCCTGCGTACCCACACCACAAGAAGAGGTTGAAGACTCTGCTCCCAGCGCCTGAACAACATAGGTCTTCCCTGACAAGCCTCTCGCGATCGAGAGCGCCCACGCCCGCTACGCTTCCATGCCTGCTCTGCTCCAGACACGCTTTGAGTGCTCACCAATGTGCCCTCAAGGCGCGTTTAAAAATACTTTTTTTGACTTCAACTATCCAAATCAATGATTCTATGGCAGATCTGACACCGTACAGATCTCACATGCACTCTTTTATAAGCGCGCATGTATTACTGACTTAAACTTATGAGTGAGAAATTATTTATGTCCGAACACGTCAAGAAGACGTTTGCTACAGAACCTCCAAACCAAGATTATTTGCGTGCTATCCCCATGGGAGGTCTCAATGAAGTGGGGATGAACTGTTGTATCCTGGAGTGTAACGGCTCCATGATCCTTATTGATTGCGGCCTTACATTCCCCGAATCAAGTGGCTTCGGTGTCGATGTTATCTTCCCCGATCTTTCCTATGTGCTTGATAACCTCGATATCCTTGATGCCGTGATTTTGACTCACGGCCATGAGGATCACATCGGAGCGCTTCCCTTTTTCCTCCGTGAGGTTGATGTCCCCGTGTATGGTGGCAGCCTGACGCTGGCCATGCTCCGCAAGAAGCTTGAAGAACAAACACTCAACCTCGATGAAGTGACCCTTCACGAGGTTGATCCAGGCGACCGACTCCAGATCGAGAGCTTTGTCGTCGAGTTTGTGCATGTGAACCACTCCATCCCCAACGCCATGGCGGTCGCCATCGAGACACCTCTTGGGCGAGTCCTCTTTACGGGCGACTGGAAACTTGACCACACCCCTGTAGAGGAAGAGCCCACCGACTTGCAACGACTCGCCGAGTTTGGTCAAGAAGGTCTGCTCGCTCTCTTTGGTGACTCCACAAACTCTGGCTCCAAGGGTTACTCCACCTCCGAAGCTGACGTGAAACGTGGGCTCGCCAATGTCCTCGAGAACGCCACTGGCCGCGTCATTGTCGCGCAGTTCTCCAGTAACCTGCACCGCGTGCAGGGCCTGCTTGAGCTTGCCGCAGAGTTCGACCGTGTGGTCGCGCTTCAGGGCCGCAGCATGATGAGTAACTTTGGTATCGCGCGTGCGCTTGGGTTTATCAAAGTCCCCAAGGATGTCACCCTGATTGATGTCAAGCAAATCAACGACTTCCCTGATGATGAATTGCTCCTGCTCTCTACTGGATCTCAGGCTGAGCCAAGAGCTGCGCTGACACGTATCGCCTATGGTGCACACAGGATCTCCTTGAAATCCACCGACACCGTCGTGCTCAGTGCTCGTGTCATCCCTGGCAATGAGGTTGGTATTCATAATATGATCAACCAGATGACCAAGCGTGGTGCACGCGTCATCACCCAGCGTGATGCTCCCATTCACACCACTGGTCACGCCAAGCAAGAAGAGCTCAAGCTCATGATCAACCTCACAAGCCCTGAGTATCTTGTGCCTGTCCACGGCTCCTATGCCATGCGACGCCAGCACGCTGATATCGGTGAGGCGCTTGGTGTGGAACACACCCTCGTCATTGAAGATGGCGATGTGCTTGAGTTCACGGAAAATGATGCCAAGGTTGTGGACCGCGTCCATGTGGGCCGCATCTTTGTGGATGGTCGTCACAGCGGTAACGGTGACATTGAGGACATCCAGCTTCGCGATCGTCGCAAGCTGGCACACTCTGGACTTCTGGTCGCACACGCTGTGCTTGACCTGAACACTGGTCACCTCACCTCACCTCCTGAACTGCTTCAGCGCGGTGTGCTCAGCCACAACGTTGATGAACTGCTCGAAGAAGCCTCCCTGTATGCTTCCAAGGCGGTGGAGAACCTCTCCTCGGAGCTTCGCTCCAACCCAGGTGAGGTCACCGAGACTATCAGGGTCGCGTTGCGTCGCTTCTTCAATCGCCGCATCGATAAGAAACCTGTTGTCGTTCCGATTGTTCACACGCTTTAATTTTGTTCTGATCACAGAAAAAGAGTGAGGGGGCGCGGCTGCCAAGCAACCGCGCCCCCTCACTCTTTTTCTGTGTGAAAAAAATTGACCCCTCCATGTGCTGATCTACAATCGCTCTGAATGCGTTGAGATACAGGATGTATCATAAGTTTGTGAACGCAACGGAACATACCAGCGGAGGGTTGTACCATGGCAGCTGAGACGATCACGGAAGATCTTGGAGTTGCTCCAAAGCCTGCTTCAGCCAAAAAATCAAGCACCAAGAGCGCCTCTTCTGCAAAGAAGAAGGCTACAGCCACGCGCTCCAAAAGAACGGCAAAATCTTCAAAAACATCAAGGGCTTCAAAGAGTACGAAGTCTGTCGATACCATGGCAGATCCTGGCTCTCTTGCATTGCCTCGCGAACTTGGTGGGCTTGTCAGCCTCGCTTTGGCGCTGACCCTGATGCTCGCCATTTTGAGCTTTCAACCCGCAGATATGGCCGAAGGTGCCAAGGTTCAAAACCTCATTGGACCCGTGGGCGCAAACCTTGCCAACTGGCTCCTCACCATCTTTGGTCTGGGGGCGTTTTGCTTTGATGCGCTCCTCTGGTATCTCGGCTTTGCGATCCTTGTGGGTAAGCGTCCTGAGTGGCGACCTCTGGAGAGTGTGGGACAGCTCTTCTTTGTGCTCACAGGCACCATGCTCGCGCACCTGATGCTTGCTAATTACCTCTTTTTTGGTCACGCCGCAGGCGGTTTTGTCGGACAACTTGGCGCTGAAATTATGCGTGGGTTCTTTGGCACCGTGGGGGCGTATATCCTGACGCTCTCCTTGCTTATGATGAGCGTCATGTTCATCACTGATATTAGCCTTGGTACAATCGTGCGTGCGTTTGTCGCACAGATTCACAAAACCTTTGCTTACGCCAAACACCGCTGGAGAGTTCACCTCGAATACCAGAGCCGTCTCAAAGAAGAACGTCAGCGCCTGCTCGCCGAGCAAGGTACAGACTCCCTTGAAGACCAGGCTCGTCATGCCGCAGAACTTTCACTGACCCCGTTGACTCAGAAATCCTACGACTTTGAAGACAACTTCGAGCACGACGTTGAACAGCGCCTCTCTGCACGACTTGGTCGCCTCTTCAAGGGCTCTGCACAGCAAAAAATTGCGGATGCCAAGAAGAAGAAGCACAGCAAGAAAAGCAAGAAGGTTGCCGCTGATGCGGAGGCTCCTGATGAAGAGCTTCGTACCACGCAACCTCGTATCAATCGCCGTAACGCACTTGTCGATGTGGATGATAATCAAGAAGAAAGTGAGAGCTGGGTACTCGATCAAATCGGGGATGCTCACCCATCAAGCGAGCCCGCCTTTGTACAGGTTGATGATGGATCTTCCTCCACATTGATGGTGGATGATGAGGATCTGCTCGATTCCTCCACAATTGTGCAAAGCTCAACAGATGATGACTCCAAAAATCGCACAATTGTGCAAAAATCATCGAAAAAGAGCGCGCCAACTGAATCCACCGATGCTGATGCTGATGATGGAGATGGCCCACGTATCGTCAAGAATGAAGCAGCTGATCGTGCCAAGCGTGTCAAGGAGCTGCTCTCTCAGGAAGATGGTGAGGGCGTCCTGTTCAAGCCTCAGAAACGAGGAGACTTCGAGCTTCCTGCAATTTCGTTCTTGAACTACGAGGACAATAACGAGGACAGCGTGGATATCGAGGAGCTTCGTCGCATGGCGGCTCAGATTGAAAAGACGCTCAATGATTTCAAAGTGCAGGGACAGATCAAAGATATCTGCCCTGGTCCTGTGATTACCGTGTTCGAATTTAGCCCCGCGCCTGGCGTCAAAATCAGCAAGATCGCAAACCTTGCCGATGACCTCGCCATGGCTCTGGCTGCGCTGAGCGTGCGTATCGTCGCGCCCATCCCAGGTAAAGGTGTGGTGGGTATCGAGGTGCCAAACCCCTCTCGCGAAATTGTGTACATGAAGGAGATTATCGCTGATAAGGTGTTCTATGAGAACAAGAAAATGACACTGCCCATGGGCCTTGGTAAGGACACCTCGGGGAATCCCGTGGTGACCGACCTCGCCAAGATGCCTCACCTCCTTGTGGCGGGTGCCACGGGTTCGGGTAAGTCTGTTGCTGTGAACACCATGATTACAAGCTTGCTCTACAAGAACTCACCTGATGATGTGCGACTCATCATGGTTGACCCCAAGATGCTCGAATTCAGCATTTATGCCGATATTCCGCACCTGTTGCTCCCCGTGGTCACCGATCCTCGTCAGGCGACAGTGGCGCTGAACTGGGCTGTGCAAGAGATGGAGCGCCGTTATCAGAAACTTGCAGACCTCAATGTGCGTAACATCAAGGGCTACAACACCAAGGTTGCCAAACTCACAGAGCAGGCCGAGCTTGATCTGGCAGAAGGAAAGGATGACACCAAGGCGATTCGCTCACTTGCTCTTGATGAGCAAGGTAAGCCTGAGCATGTGCACTTGCCTTACATTGTGGTGATCATCGACGAGTTTGCGGACTTGATGATGACTGCATCCAAGGATGTGGAGACCGCAGTGGCTCGTCTTGCTCAGAAAGCAAGGGCCGCAGGTCTTCACCTCATCCTGGCAACACAGCGTCCTTCTACCGATGTGATTACAGGTCTTATCAAGGCCAACTTCCCAACACGTATTGCGTTGCGCGTCACCAGCAAGACCGATAGCCGTGTGATCCTTGATTCCAACGGTGCCGAGAACTTGCTTGGTAACGGTGATATGCTCTTTGTGCCTCCAGGTACAAGTCATGTGCAACGTGTGCATGGTGCGTATGTGTCTGAAAAAGAAATTGAATTGATGGTCGACTTCCTCAAGGAGCAGGGCGAACCTCAATACAATGAAGATATCCTCAAGGAAGAAGAGGAGGGCGCAGGCGAAGAGGAGGAAGAGCTGGATTATGATGAGTACTACCAGGACGCCGTCAGGCTCGTGGTCGAGAGTAATCAGGCGAGCATCTCGATGATTCAACGCAAGCTGCGAGTGGGTTATAACCGCGCTGCTCGTATGGTCGAGGTGATGGAGAAGGAAGGGCTCGTCAGTGCACCTGATGGCTGCAAGCCTCGTGAAGTCCTCGTGGATGTGTCTCCCTTTTAGTTTGCACATCGTGTGACATGATACAGTAAAGAAACTGGCGCGTTGGTTTACCAACGCGCCAGTTTTTTTGTGGGCCTTGTGTATAGGGAGGAATGCTGCGTTGCTGCATGGTTCATTTTGATATAAGGTGCTCACAGCAGAACTGCTGTTAAAATTGTTGGATTCACGTTGTGGACGACTGTTGATGTTGTTTGATCAAATGGAGATGTACGAATGCAAAACTTCTTGAAGGCTGGTTTTGTAGCTGCGTTATTTGCAG
Organism: uncultured Pseudomonadota bacterium; assembly: GCA_950059285.1. Taxonomy (GTDB): domain Bacteria; phylum Myxococcota_A; class Bradymonadia; order Bradymonadales; family Bradymonadaceae; genus CATLTV01. The sequence continues at coordinate 13,037 of CATLTV010000047.1, forward strand.
TTGTGGGTTGTGGTGAGAGCGTCGTTGAACTTTCTGAAGAGGATCAAGTCCAGGAGAGCTCGGACGCTCTTCTTGGTGGTACGGCGACCAAGGAACGCCCCGAGATTGGGCGCATTTTCTTTCAGGGCTCTTCTACATGTACAGCAACTCTGATTCACCCTCGTGTGGTAATCACTGCCAAGCACTGTGTCAGCAATGGCAGCTGTGATGATGGCCTGTGTGAAAATGCACGTACAAGCTTCATGGTGCCCGACGAGAATGGTCGTCCTGCCTACTACCTTGTGAAAAATTATCGCAGCCTCGGTGTGAATGGTAACGTCGAGACAGGAAGCAGTGGGAAGAACAAAACCCTTTCATTTGAAGAGGGTTATGCGTTAAATGATGACATCGCATTGTTGCTGCTTCGCGATGAGGTTCCTGCTTCACAGGCCACACCTGCAAAGCTTGCGACCGCACACCCCGAGCCAGGTCGTGAGATGACCGTCTGGGGATTTGGCTGCACAAACCGCGACACCAAAGGTGGCGGCGGAACCAAGCGCAAGATCAACTTCACTCAGGATGAAAAAAGCAACGTGTTGTGCCCAGGTGACTCGGGTGGTCCTGTGACAGACACCGAGTCGGGCGAACTCTACTACGTGAACAGCGGCTACTGGATTGTATCCGAGCCATGGCAGACCGACATCTTTGGTGATGTGGTTACGCTGAGAAACCGCGTCGACGAGCAGCTTGAGGCGTGGGGCATCATTGAAGGTGATGAGCCACAACAACCTCAGGAACCTGAAATGGATGAGCCACAGGTTGATGACCCTGTTGATCCTGTCGAGCCCGATGCTCCCGTGTGTCGTCCCTTTGAGACCACACCTCCAGAAGCAGGTATGCCACTTCGTGTCTCCTTGCTCTGGCCCGAGAAGACCGACCTCGATCTCTTTGTGCAAGATCCTGCTGGAAACAAGATTTATTACGGAAACAGGACGACGGCTGAAGGCGCTCAACTCAAGAAGGCGGATTGCTTGAGCTCCTCCTGTCCTGCACTTGAGGATGGCTCTGACTACAGCGAATGGGTTGAATGGAGCGGAAAGCCTCTTCAAGGCGAGTACAAGGTCTGGGCCGTGAACTACGATGGCAAGGCTGAAGCAAACTTTGCAATCATGGTTGAATCCGATCGCGGAAACACAAGCTTTGATGGCGTCTTGAGCTACGCACGCGAATCAAGCCAGGTGTGGACCTTCACCTATGAAGATCGCGAAATTTGCGAGTAATCAATAGACACACAAAAGAGCAGAGGGGTCGTTGATTTTATCAACGACCCCTCTGCTCTTTTGTGTGTCTACTGAATCTAGTTCACCATGTCCGCAGACATATCAGCATCATCATCCATCGTGGCATCCGAGGACATGTCCGCAGGAGTGTAGTCGTACAGAGTAGAGCACGCTCCAGTCTGGATGTAATACACGCCCTTATCCACCTCCACACAACGCTCCTGAGTATCGTTGACGCAATCTGGTGATTCATATGTTTTGGGATCACATGTGATGAGCGCTTCGTCTACACAGGTTGAGCCCTCCACCGTGGAGTCTGAGCTTGAGCCATAGTAAGAATAGCGAGAGATACTGACCTCACCATCAATGCACACCTGCCCTGTGTCGCAATCACGCTCTCTCTCCTTGTTTACAAAGGAGTCTGGGCCTGGCACGTAGCATTCATAAAAAGACGCATCACCCGTGCAGTGACCTCCAAGTTGGCGACAGTTATCACCAACACCACACCCTGTGAGCCCGAACAATACGAGCGCGTGTGTGGCAATGCATAACCATAATTGAAATGACTTCATCTGTATTCTCCTTGTGAAATGATCCTCCTACAATCTCTCTACCATCTAGCAGGAAAGATGCCAGGTCTGAATTACCGCATACATGCGTGAATTCGTTTGCGTGCAGGTCATGACGCTGGATAATCACCCCTCCATTTTTGATACACAGATTCACCACAGTTTTGCTCAGGCTCGTTGCACCAGCCTCGCCAAGATCTATGCTTATATGATACACTCAAGGCTCGCGCCTTTGTTCACCACACAGCCTCGCCAGGGCTCGCAGGTGAACTCACCACACACGTGTTACGGGCGCATGGGTCAGTCGTCAGTCTCAAGAGTAAAACCTATGGATACGAGCAAGAAGCAATTTATCGCTGACTTGTGGTTTGTGGGGGCCCTGCTAACGCCGCTGTTTGTGCCAGTGTTGATCCTCTGTCTTGCGCCCGATGCGAGCAGCTTCCTTGGTGCAGTCCTTCACGCCATGCTGATGGGGCCTCTCTGTATCTGGCAGTCCGAGTTTGCGTTGCTTGGCTCCTTTGCGCTCTTGTGTGCGCTGCCTACCTTGTTTGTCGCGATCCACGCGCTTGTCTTACGTGTGATGGTCAGGAGCGCGCTCCCACAAAAACACTGGATGTTTATTCCTTCCATGCTTCTGATGGCAGGAGTTCACGCTGCGGGTGGATATGGCGCGTGGATGCTGCTGCATGACCCCTCACAAAAAAGCCTCGCGCATGTGGGGTTGTATTGCGGTGGGTGGTTCATGTATGTGGTGGTTGTGACGTTGTGGATGACACGTCGCTCCTCACGCGCCTATGGCTTTGAGATGCTCCTTGGCCTGATGCTCATGGAACATCTGCTTGTCCCTGTGATCGGCCAATCCATCCATTACATGTTATAATGCAGCTCGCGTTATTCGCCCCAAACTTGATGAGAGACCATGTCTGAATACCTTTACTCCACGCCTCCAATTGATCGCTCTGTCGCGCTGCGACGCCATGTGATGGGAACCTCCATGCACACCTTTGGTGCGTGGGGTTATCGCGAGATTCAGGTCCCCTTACTTCATCACTTCAAGGCGGTCAGCTCAGGTTTCTCGGAGGCCGAGATTGAGCGTAGCTTTCGTGTCGTGGATCAGGATGGTAACCTCATGTTGCTCCGACCCGATATCACGCCTCTTGTGGCACAGGCATTTAGCAAGATGCGCGCACCTCGCCTGCCCTTCAAGGTCAGTTATACTCACAAGATCGTGCGTGTGGAGCGTTCATTTAATCGTGATGAACTTGAGAGCTACCAGATCGGTATGGAGTACATTGGTGGCGATCCTGCCCTCGCTGATATCGAGGTGATTTTGGTCGCATTGGAGGTCATGAATAGCCTCTCCGTGAACGATTTCAGGCTGAGCATTGCAGATCACAAGCTCGCACAATATCTCTTGAAATCATGTGGTGCGCCGCTTCGTATTCGCCAGGATCTTCAGCGTGCCCTGATTGCACGCGACACCGATGAACTTCGCTCTCTACTCCGTAAACTTGGGACGCGCTCCAAATATGTCGAAGCGCTCCTTGTCATGGCTAGCCTGCGTGGTGGTCGTCGACAACTTGAGCAGTTGCTTGAACTCTTTCCTAACGATCCTGTGGTGACCACAAGGATCAACTACCTCTCCAAAATTCGACATGCTTTAGAAGAGCTTGGATACGGTGAGCAGGCTCGCATTGAGCTTGGTGAGCTGACAGGTGCAAGTTATTACACAGGGATCTCCTTTGCGATTCTTGCAGAGGGAGCAATGCGTGAAATAGGCCATGGAGGACGCTACGATCATCTCCTTGAATCTTTCGGTCGCTCCGTACCTGCGGCAGGGTTCTCCATGTCTCTTGAAACTATATTGCAAGTCCTCAATATCCAGGATGTCCTTCCTTCAGGTCTTCAGGAACCCCAGGTCGAAAAGCTCGTGGTGCCTGATGAAGATGGCCTTGATGTGCTCAAGGCTGCGCTTGAAAAGCGACGCATGAATCAACCTGTTTGCCTTGTGTCTCCCCATAAAAAAGGGCGCTAAGTTACTTTTCTGATTGATAAAATAAGGATTGATTTTGTTTCAGTACACAGACGCCATTACGCTTCGATTAGCGCTCCCAGATTGTAAAGAATTTGATGATATTAAAACACAGCTTGAGCAGTGTGGATTTCCATTTCCTGACTTGAGCCAACCAGGATTGCACCTCGTCAAGGACCCCATCGGGCTTGGGATCGACTTTGAGATCTTCAAGATGGACCCCAGTGATGTTGGCGTTTATGTCGAGCATGGCATCTCACATCTTGGGATCTCCAGCACCGAGCTCCTTCAGGAGACCGATGCTAGATTGTGGCGACCCTTTACGTTCAGTTATGGCTCCTACCCACTCGTGCTCGCTGCACCAGAGGGGATTAACCTCGACTCTCTTGAGCTTCGCCCCCTGATTCGTATCGCGACATCATTGCCAAAGCTCACGCGTGAGATCTTTGCGCCCAAGGGCTGGAACATGGAGATCGTCTCTGTGCAGGACAGCACAACAGCCTGTCTCCTCGGGCTTGCCGACGCTTATGTGGGTCGTCTCACCTCGCCAGAATCCCTCATCAACGACGGATTCCGCGTGCTTGAAGTGCTCGGCCACTCTCGCCTTAAGCTCGTCGTGAACCGCGCCTCTTATACCATGCGCCGTTCAGCCATCGACAAGTTCATGCAGCTCCTCTACGACTGCCTTCCACCTGCTCCAGAGCCGATTGATATCCCCTTTGATGTAAACGACTAATCGAGCTCTAGATGCCAATCCCAAGAAGAATTAATAACTCCTTTTGCTGCCCATCAGGCGTGATATCGAGCGCGAATTCAATCTGGTTGGGTAGCGGGACACCCCACAACAGCATCATCGCATTGGCTGGCGCAAGCCGTGGTGAAACCACTCCCACACCCATGCGCCAGAAGTTAGGAGCGTCGGGCAATGGGACATGTTTCCCAAGGACGCCATAAATCTGAAGGTTTGCAAATACCTGATTCTTAAACAGAAAGGGGTTGCCCTTTAACCAGGCAAATCCTGATCTTGCTGCAACCACAAATGAAAATGGACGGGTGCGAAGCTCTTGATTTTTTTCAAACTTCATCCCCAGTGACCAGAACATATTGTAGCGATCAGGCAAGGGATAATGGTTAAAACCTGCCCATAGACCATAACCAGGCAAATCAAACTCTTCATTCAACAAGCCAAGATGACCCATCAGCGATACCGATGGGCGTAATGCAGGCCACTTCAGTGTATCATCCTGCGCTTTCGAGCGCGTGTATGCACGACTGGTGTCAACATCATCTGCTGACGCATCGTCTCGCTCATGCAGTGGTGTGGGGAGCTGTTCTTGTGCCATTGCCTGTAGCGAGGCAAGCGTCATGACCATGAAGCAGAGTGATGATGTGATGGGCTTGAACGAGGTCAATGGCATGGGCTTTTCGTGAGAAATGGATCAACAAGAGGCTCTGGATAGTCTAACATGTTCACTCACCACGTGAAGAAAATCGTTCATGAGAGGTGACCTTTGTGTGGTAATCCACGACATGTAAGTGGGCGTGTCGTGTGGGTGTGATGGTGCAACCAATGGGCAGAAATATATGCATGAGTTGATCTCTACAACCTCGGGGTTGATCCTCTACAAGTACCTTATTTCGTTTGTGTTATTGGGTGCGATCTCCACCGTTGCCCTCATTGTTTGGTATGTGGTCAGGCGTTCTTTCTATGAGGTGTATGGCGATGAACTCGAGACGATTACGCAGGAGCGTAGTCGTACTCAGGTCAAGAAAAAGCGTCGCGCCAAGTCTCGTAAAAAGGAGCTCCCCGATGGTATCTCGGGCAAGGTCGTGCATGTGATCGATGGTGATACTGTGGATGTGGAGCTTGGGCGAGGAGATAAGGTGAGGGTCCGTGTGCTCGGTCTGGATACGCCTGAAAAGCGTCGTGGCAGCAAGGTTACAAAAGATGCAGAGCGTGCCAACTCGACGGTCACGCAACAGATACAGCTTGGTGAGGACGCGACGACACGCGCCATGGAGCTGCTCATGCACAAGCAGGTCAAGCTTGAGTCAGGCCGCGAAGATCGTGGCCCACGCAAGGATGTCTTTGATCGTTACCTTGCCTACCTCATGATCTCGGGCAAGAAGGACTATGGCCTGATCATGATCAGAGAAGGGCACGGGGAATGTTTTGGCTGGAAGTATCCGCACCCGAGGCAGGATGCCTACGAGGCGGCTCAGAAGAAGGCTCCCAACCGTTTAAAGCAGAAGCGTTCATGGCTGAGCCGCTCACGTACTAAGGGATGAGGCCTCGTGTTTTGAGGCGTTGCTCAAGAGGTTCAAGATAGGACCTTTCAATGCTTGCATAGTCCACTTCGGCGTTGAGGCCTGCGAGCACAGAGTAGAACCCAAACTGGAGGCGGTTGACAAAGAGCATGCCTTCACCAAGTGGTACAAAGGAATCGTCCTTGAGCTTCATGACATCGAATTTGAGGTCATTGAGGTACTGTACGACCTTGCGCACATAAGCGCTCTCGATGCGATATGGTGCGTTGAACCAGGGTTCAAAACAAAGGCGCATGTAGTCAATGGCGAGGTCCTGCCAGGTGCCTCCCTTGAGACCCATGAGGTTGACACAGCCTTGTTCAAAGGCTTCGTCATCGTTGCGTGCCGCCGCGAGGTGGAGCTTACATCCGAGAATGGAGCGTTCTTCGGGTTGGCGTTGCACACAGCCAAAGTCAAAGAAGATCACATCGCCATTGGGCAGGAATCGGTAGTTTCCAGGGTGGGGGTCCGCGTTGAACATGTTCCCCACGATGGTGGCTTCGTAGTAGAAGCGCCACAGTGCGTCACACCATTTCGCACGCAGTGATTCATCGGGGTGCGCGCAGGCTTCATCATAGGTCATGCCCGTGAGGAAGTCCGATGTGAGCACACGCGTTGATGAGTGCGAATCATAGATGTGAGGAATGATGATGTTCTTGTTGTGCTTGTGGAACTCTATGAATTCTTTCTGGTTTTTGGCTTCATGGGAGTAGTCGATCTCTTCAAGAAAGCGCTCCTTGAGTTCAGCGATCATGGTGGCAGAGTCGAACTTACGTGCGCCGACCATGGCGGCCATGGACTCCAGGAGTTTCACGTTTTTCAGGTCCTGTTTCAGCGCATCTTCGATGCCTGGATGGAGGACCTTGACGGCGACCTCGGTCTTTGATCCTTTGAGCGTTGCTCTGTGGACCTGCCCAAGAGAGGCGCTCGCCAGAGGTGTTTCATCAAAGGTTTCAAAGAGTTCTTCAAGGGGTTTTTGAAGCTCGGCTTCGATCTGAGCCTTGATCGCGGGGAAGGGCGATGTGGGGGTTTGTTCAAGGAGTGGCTTGAGGTGTTCCGCGAAGATGTCTTGTTGGTCTTCAGGCAGGATGCCGTCGACAAAAGCGAGCATCTGACCGACCTTGGCGCCGAGAGCGCGCATATCGCCGAGCGCGGTGGCTGTTTTTTGTGCGCTCTTGGCGGTGGCTTGTTCGCTACGATTCAGGAACATGGATGCCCCTGTACGAGCGCCAGCACTGGCGAGGCGCGCAATACGTCCGAGTCTACTTTTTGGAATGGATGAGGATTTATCACTCATGGTGCGTCCTGAGAAAGAGGAGAGGTCAATTCACCTTGGTGAGTCTTGCCACAAAAGTGAGTCAAAAAGAAGATGCTTTTTCGTGAGGCAAGGCGCAGAAGGGAATTGGACACAGTGCCCAAATCGGGTTAGTGTAAATGGGGCCAGCGAGCCAAATCACACGACGAAAAAACGCAAGTGAGATCTTGCAAGTGGAGGATGCAGAAAATGACCACCAGGAGCAAAGCTTCAAGGGGAGATGACAAGGGTGATCAAGGTCTATCTGCATCACGTCTGGATGCGCTCTTACAGTTTGGTGAGCAGCTCATGCAGTGTGATACGCTTAATAACTTGCATGAGGAGCTGTGCAGACTTGTTCAGGATGAGCGCGTCTTTGGTGCCGAACAGGTTGTTATTCTTGAGGGTGACAGCAGGAGTGATGTGTTGTTCACCGTTGCGGGGAGTTCTCGCCGCTTTCATGGTGTGAGTTGGTTGCGTAGTGAGCGTCTTGATCGTGTGTTAAATGGGCAGATTGTGGCGCTCAAGGACGCCTCAAAGCTGCAACTTAACCGTGAGCTTTTGAAGAGTTTTGATCCTCCCATGCAAGCGAGTTTGTTTGTGCCTCTGAGCAACACCAAGCTCCTGATCGCGTGGCATTCGCAGGTGGCATACTTCAAGCGAGAGCATGTGGTGTTGATGAGTCGGTTTGCGCCGATGGCTTCACATATGCTGAAGCAACTCTCCATGCAACAGCTTCAGATGCAGCGATTGAGGGTGGAGAGCGAGCGTCGTGTGATGCGCGAGCAATTCCTGCTCATCAAACATGCTGCACGCTCGCTTGGCGCAGGTGTGGCTGTACTTGATACTCAGGGGACGCTGCGAGAGTCTTCTGATGGGCTTCGTGAGCTTGTCAACGAGTGGCCTTCCACCGAGGTGTGGTGGGATCTTGCCCGAAGGGTGTTATCCGAGACACCAATCACAGGGAGTGAGGCGATTGGTGAGGACTTTGATCCTGTGGAGACGCGTCATATCGCCAAGCGCACGGTGGATATGGACGACCCATCAGGTATACGCCGTGTCTTTGAGTTGACCTTTACTGGTACGCCACATCGTTTTGATGGTGGTGAGCTCGGTCATGTCCTTCTTGTTGCAGATGTCACGCGCTGGATTCTTGCCGAGGATGCGCTCATCGATGCTCGTGATGAATCTGAGCGAGCCAACAAGGCAAAGAGTCGTTTTCTTGCCAATATGAGCCATGAGCTGCGCACCCCATTAAACGCCATCATTGGTTATTCGGAGATGTTGCTTGAGGAGTCTGGCTGGGAGGAAGATGGTCAGTGTTATGAAGACCTGACCAAGGTACATATCTCGGCCAAGCAGTTATTAACCCTGATCAACGATGTGCTCGATCTCTCCAAGATCGAAGCGGACAGGATGAGCGTATCAGCGAGCAACTTCTCACTGACCACACTCCTTGAAGAGGTGGAGACCACGGTTCATCCCATGATTAAACAGGGAGATAACAGGTTTGTACGCACGGATATGGACTTGCCTGGTTCAATGTGTTCGGATCGCGATAAGATCAGGCAAGTATTGTTGAATTTGCTCGCCAATGCTGCCAAGTTTACTGAGAAGGGGATGATCTCACTGACGGTCAATTCGAGTTTTGATGAGACAGGTTCAAGGTGGGTCGAGTTCAAGGTTTCTGATACGGGCATAGGTATTCCCGAGGACAAGTTAGGGCGTCTGTTTACTCCCTTTGAGCAGGTCGATCCTTCTGCAACGCGTCGTTATGGTGGGACAGGTTTGGGGTTGGCAATTAGTCAGCGTCTGTGTCGCATGTTGGGCGGTGAGATCGAGGTTGAGAGTCGCCTTGGAATAGGTTCCTCGTTCAGTGTGCATTTGCCCACGAATATTGGTCCCTGAAATGAATGGCATTGAGTCCTTGATTCTGCGTATGGAGTGATTAGGTTGTTTGGCAGGTTGAGCTGTGGAAGTCTAGTACATAGCTAGCCATGAGGAAGCGCGTCGTTCGAGGGTGAACGGCGCTTTTTTCATATCTGGAGCATAATAAAGAATGAACAGTTGAGGTGAAACTTGGTGGATCAAGACAAGGAATATGCACTGGTCAGGCGTCAGGATCTGGCGCTGATGCCTCCATTAAGACAGGGGCAAACGGACAGGTTGCTCTATGATGGGATGTGCGGTTTGTGCCACAGGGCTGTGAAATTCATCCTTCGTAATGACGTGAGTGAGGGGGCGTTTCGATTTATGCCACTCCAGAGCGAGCGTGTTGAGGAGGTGCTTCCTGGCAAACTACGCCCGGAGATGTTGCCTGACAGCATGGTCGTGGTGACGCAGCAAGGCGAGGTGTTGATGAAGTCTGATGCAGCGCTGTATATTGGTGAGCGTATGGGCGGCATCTGGCGTATTCTTGGCTTATTGGGTAAGCGTGTACCGCGTGGGCTCAGGGACTCTGTGTACGATCTTATCGCGAGTATCAGGCATCGTTTATTTGCAAAGCCTGATGACATGTGTCCTGTACCGCCAGAGAGGGTGCGAGGATTTTTTGAGTATTGACGAAAAAGCAACGGGGCGGGTTGGTGAAGTTAACTAGTTAACTTCACCAACCCGCCCCGTTGCTTTTTCGTCTCTCGCGTCTGTCAGAAGTCGCTGATGCGCTGGGTTAAATCGGGGTAATCGATGTAGGGGTTGCGCGAGTTTTGTTGTGCCGCGATCTTGTTATTTCGGGCTTGTTCTTCCTTGGAGACGGGGTCTTGTTTGTGCCATGCGCGGAGGGTTTTCTCTTCCTGTTCAGGGATGGGGATCTGATACATGGTGGAGATATGGAACATGGCGCGAGCGATGTCACCGCGAGCGTCTTTGCGCACTTCAAATGCGGGGACAACACGTCGCGTGGGGCCAGCCTTGGAGCCGCCTTCTGACCAGACAGGATAGAGGACTGCGCCATAATGGAGATTGAGGCGAGCGACGCGTGCTTCGGGGGTCACGACAAACATGTGGTGGAGGTCAGAGCGTGCTTCTGCGGGGAGCCTGGTCAAGGGCATGGCGTGTTCAACTGCTGCCTTGTTTGGCAGTGGCTGAAGCATGTATTTAATCTCCTCGCCTGTGTATCGACAGTTGGCCTGGCGGCCATTGCCATCAATGGATGTAAAGAGGAGCTTGCGTGACTGAATGTAGGGGAGCGCGTCGTGTGACTTTGTGAAGTCTTTTTGCAGGGCTTGTTTGAGCGCGCCATCTTTGAGGCCAGGGTGTGGAAGGCCAGGGCGAAGGGGTTGATTGAATGATGCGAACGTCATCCAGAAGGAGCATGCTCCCACGGAGGCTGCGAGGATATAGTTCAGATTGCGTGATGTGAATATGGACATGATGCGAATCCTTCAAGAGAGTAAGCAATGAAGTGGGAGCGTCCCATAATAGTAACGGACCATTGTCCCAAAAAATTCTTATCAAATCCAGATGATACAAAAATTAAGCATCACGCTCTGGGTTGGTGGCCGATGATGGCTGCGCGCGCGTGTTTGATGAGCAGCTGATGGTTCATCTGTCCTTTTTGAAGGATGTGTGCGGCCCCCTGTCGCAAGAAGTTGTGCTCTTCAGGAGAGAGGACTTTTGCGGTGACGATGACAACGGGGATGTGTTGCCACAAGGGGTTTTCTCGCAGGTGTCCGAGGACCTGGAATCCATCCATTTTTGGCATCATGAGGTCAAGTAAGATGACATCAGGCATGAAGTTTTGGAGTGAGCTGAGCGCTTCAAGTCCATTGTTTGCGGTCTTGGTTTCCCAGTGTTCGGCGGCGAGTATGCGTGAGAGGATCTCGCGGGTATCGGAGTCATCCTCGACGATGAGGGCCTTGAGGGGGTCCTGATCAGGATCGATTGCGGTGAGTCTTGAGATCGAGTCCAGGAGGCGCTGTCGATTGACGGGTTTCATGACGTAATCTGATGCACCAAGCGAGAGACCGCGTTGTTGTTCATCAATGACGCTCATCAAGACCACAGGGATGTGTTGTGTGAGCGGATCGTTTTTGAGGCGGTGAAGGACTTGCCAGCCGCTCTCTCCAGGCATCAGGATATCGAGGAGAATAACATCGACGTCTGGATTTTGTTGAATTAATTCAAAGCCTTGCTCGCCTGTGGTTGCAGACAGCAGTGTGAATCCCTCTTTTTTCAGCGTACGTGTCAGGAGCGCGTGGCTATCGGGGTCATCATCGATGACAAGGATGGTCGCATCTTCAATAGGGACAGAGTTTTCGGAGAGGCCGCTGAGCATGGGGTGGTTTGATGCCGCGCCTTTTTGTGCAAGTTCGCCTGCAACATCCTCGGGTGTTTCGGAGTGTTCTGCGGTGAATGTAAAGGTGAATGTGGAGCCAATACCAGGTTGGCTTGTGGCGTGAATATCACCTTCAAGCAACTGGCAGATACGCTTGCACAGTGCGAGGCCAAGGCCCGTACCACCGTACTCCTTGGTAGTGGATTTATCAGCCTGCTCAAACTCCTTGAAGACGCGAGAGAGCTGCTCATCATCCATGCCAATACCTGTGTCGGTGATGGCGACTTCAATGAGGCGTTTGCCATCTCTGGAGATGCGTTTTGCTGCCAGTGTGATGGTGCCATTTTCGGTAAATTTTGAGGCGTTGGACAGGACGTTCAGGATCACCTGACGCACCTTTGTTCTGTCTGTCGCGACATGTCCGCAGGAAGGAGAGATCTGGCAGACGAGCTTGTTTTGTTTTCTTGAAACGACAGAGCCCATGGTGGAGGAGATGTGTTCGATCATTTCCTCGAAGTTGAAGGCTTCCACAAGCAGGTCCATCTTGCCTGCCTCGATCTTGGAGAGATCGAGCACATCGTTGATCAGGGTCAGGAGGTGTGTACCCGAGGAGTGGATACGATCGAGGTCTTTTTTGGTGTAGGGATCGTCCTCGAAGTCCTCTGCGAGCATTTCGGAGTAACCGAGGATGGCATTCAGAGGTGTTCTGAGCTCGTGGCTCATATTGGCGAGGAATGCGCTCTTGGCGCGGTTGGCCTGTTCTGCATCGCGGCGAGCAAGCTCAAGCTGGCGCGCGCTCTCAAGTTGTTGTTTGAAGATCGCTTCTGTGGCGCGCGCGTGGAGGTAACTGGCCAGCGTGATAAAGAGCAGGAGCGTGCCCATGGTGGGATACCAGAGGTTGGGCTGACCTACTTGTGGTGCGCCGATGGTCGCAAAGCTTGCGCTGAGACAACCCTGTGCAAAGATCCACATACCTGCAAGAAACCTGGGCTTCATGGCATAGCTGGCAAGCAGCACACCCACACCGTAGAACCATCCCAGCGCAAGTAAGAGTGAGGGTTCCATAAGGCTTGCAATGAAGAAGGCGACCAGTGTGACACCACCACTGACAAAGCCAGCGAGGTTCATCCATCCCTTGCGCGCGAGCATGATTGCAGCCACGTTGGATGACAGCGAGCTGATGATCATCATGTATTGGATGTTCACATAAGGGTTTGGCGATGCGAAAATAAGTGTGGTGGTTGAGACTGTGCTGGTGGCGATGAGCACTGCAACCAGAGGGATGAACGTGCGTGCGCGGCGTTGTACAGAGGGATCATCGCTATTCACATCGAGCAACCATGCTCTAAATGCGTTAAAGTGTTGTACAATTGCAGATGTTGGTTGAGATGATGCAGGCGGGTTCATCGTCGAGGCGTCTCTAGGTCAAAGGATAAGAGTGTTTGATCACATTACACTATCTTCACGTGTGCATATTATGCGCAGAGGAACAGGGTGGTACAAGCACAAAGGCTGAGATTTGTGGTGCAAGCGCGAAAAAACCACTCAACCTTTGAGGTTGAGTGGTTTGATAAGGAGTGCTCCCACTCGGATTCGAACCGAGACTGGATGGATTTTAAGTCCACTGCCTCTACCTATTGGGCTATGGGAGCTTCACACCATGTGTGAGGTCAGAGAGGATCGCACAGATCAATTATTTGTCAATGGGGAAGACGATTCTAATTGTGCGAGCACCTCACTTGAACGGGCACATCGGATGGAGTGTGTGCTGGCGAGCATGATGGCATGGATCGCGTGTGAGGGGCTTTGTTGAGATAAGATAAGTGCAGAGTATTCAGCGAGTTGTGCGACTTCAAGTGAGGCGACATCCTGGCTTGAAAGTAGGGTTTCGGCTTGTTGATGTTCAGTGAGCCACGCCTCGAATTTGAATCGTTTGGCGTACACCGCTGCGCGCGTGAGATGTGCCTGTGCAAGAGGGTGATGAAGCTTGGTGTTCTGCAAGCTTTTCAGGGCCTTGTCACACAACGAGAGGCTCTCATCGAGTTGATTTTCGTAGAGTGCTTCCATGGCCAGTGCGGTGATCGCCAGCGCCTCATGAGGATGATAAATTTCTTGTAAGTGTTTGCGCGCATCACTGTAGAACTTGTGTGCAGCAGCAGGATTATTTTGTGTGCGAGCCATGTGACCAAGTTCAAGCCAGGTCATGGCGAGGCCATGTCTGTCACCGCTTTGCTTGAAGAATGCCTCGGCACGTTTGAGCGATCGGGTGGCCTTGTCATGTTGAGCTTCAAGGCGATAGGCACCACCAAGAATGAGGAAGATCTTGGCTTCGATGTGATCTTGTTCCTGGCTATCTTGAAGTAGTTGGGTGAGTTCGAGCGCAAGACGGGCTGATTTTCTGGATGGTTTTGCGTTGGCTCGAGCAAGCTCAAGTTCGGCGCGCAGCAAGGTGGCGAAGATGGCTCCATGGTGGTTTCCATTTTCAGCGCACGTCTCGGCGAGCGTGGTGCATGCGACGATATGTTGTGTGGGAATCCTGGCTTGTAGCGCATCAAGCGCAATGGCGATCAGCTCAAGTTCAGGCGTTTGTTGGACCAGTCGATCATGTTTCAGGAGATCAAGCCAGACCTTGGCGCGTGGGACTCCATGGCGAGACATGAGCCATTTGAGCTTGAGGAAGACGTAGTCGTTGCGTTCAGAAGATGGCCTGTCTGGGAGGATCGCTTTGAGTGAGGAGAGATGTTGTTCACACAGATCGTAGTCGTTTTGTCGCAGCGCGCGTTGAGACAAATAGAGCAGTGGTCCAATGGCAAGCGTTGGTGAGTGACTCTTGAGGAGGTGGTCGACAAGTCGAGTTGGCGCGCCTGGATGATTGCGCGCATAGAGCCTGTCGATCATCCTTGCGCAGCTCATGTTAATCGCTTCGTGTTCGCCCGTTTTCTTTGCATCTTCAATCATTTGGATGCGAAGTGTGTCGTGGCAAAAGATCCAGTGGTTTTGTTCCACGAGCGCGAAACCTTGCGCGGTGAGTTCGCGTACAAGCGCGTTTGGAATGCTGTGTTCATGGATAGAACACGCAAGCCCCCACTCCTTGAAGGAGACTTCCTTGCCAAGCGTGGCTGCAATTTGCAGTGCAATGCGCACTTGCTCGGGGCTGAACTTTGGCGACGCATGAGAGACGCGATTCAGGAGGTCTGAGATACGCTTGGACCAGATCTGATCCATGGTTTCGGGGAGGAACCGTTCTGCTTCAGGGAGGAGTTTATAGCCATGATCGGTGGCTTCAAGCACCTCACGTTCGATCCATTGACCGATCAACTGCACGGCAAAAATGGGGTTGCCATGTGATACCGATACAAGTTGTTCAGTGAGATGTTGCTCAAGTGGGAGCGTGGCCTCAATCAACTCGCGTTGTTCTTCTGTGTTGAGTGAGGGGAGGTCGATATGTGCAAAAGGATCGTGTTGACGAAGCTCTTCCAGCACACGCTTTGACGCTTGGCGAATGGGTTCTGTATGATCGTGTGCGGCGGTGATCAGAATAAAGATCGGCAAGGACTGTGTGAGTGGTTCGGACAGGAGCAGACGTACGATTTCAAGCGATTCAAGGCTTCGGTGCGCGTCATCGAAGATCAGAAACAGTGGTCTCGTGGAGCACAGGTGTTCAAGGAGTCGGCTGATCACAAGAAAGCGTGCACGAGGTGTGTTGAGCTGAGGTTCAGGGATGGAGCGATCAAGAGATGTCAGTGGCTCGTTGTCCTCTTCGGTGGCAGGGCAGAGCAACTCGGTGATGGCGATGGCATCCTGCTCAAGATCACGATCGGGCAGTTTGGAGTGATGTGTGAGCCATTCGATCAGTCGCTTGTACGTCTTCTTACGGTTCAGGTTCGACACCATCAGGAACCGCGAGAACATGCGGACCATGCCCTGACGAGGATCGGTTTGAGGGGGATGTGTAGCGCTAAGTACATGGGCCGCGCCAAGCTCGTGGGCGCGTGCCCCTGACCAGGATGCGAGTCGAGTTTTACCAATGCCAGGAGGGCCTTCGACGAGGATGTGTTGAGGGATTGAGTGATGGAAGCTCTGGAGCATTCTGTTCCAGATGACATCGCGTTCTCGGTGACGTCCTACCAGTGGAATTTCGCGAAGTCCATGCAGTCCAAGGCCCGTTGCCGTCAACTTGAGCTGTTCCTGATTGACCACAGGCCCAAGCGAGCTCGCTCGCCAGGAGACTGGCAGCGGTGGAAGATCGTGTCGATATCCTGTTGCAGGTTGCGGTCCTGCGGTGCCATCCTGCAACGTTTGTAACGATGAAGGGATGGCATCAAGCAAGGACGTGTTGAGCGTATCGCGTGAGGGCGAGACAGGATCGGACTCCAGCGTGATCAGCGTGGAGGTCATTTTGTCCTGTGTGTCCTGGGTCGCGTTGTGCAGCAACGCGATAGGGCTCGGGCTTATATCTGCAAGATCGATTGAGGGGAGCTGATGAAGTGCCCACACGGCATCGATGGCGCGTTGATAACGATCGGCAGGGTTTTTCTGCATCAAACCCATGACAAAATCGATAAACCCATCGGGTACGGGCATCCTTGGGCTGAGTTCAGGGATATCTTGTGACAGCTGCTGATGCGCGATGTCAAAGAGGTTGTTGCCATCAAAGGGGAGCTCTCCCTGACAGAGCTCAAATGCAATGCATCCCACCGCGTACAGATCGGTCCACGGGCCAAAGTCGCGCCATCGTCCACGAATCTGCTCTGGAGACATGTAAGCGGGAGTACCTGCGTAGAGCGAGCTCATATCTTGTGTGGAGAGTGGCTGCTCCTGACTGACCTCATGCACGATGCCAAAGTCTGTGAGTTTAATGACTGTTTGACCCGCAGATGAGGCATCAAGAAGGATGTTCTCGGGTTTGAGATCGCGGTGAATCAGGCCGCGTGCGTGAGCATGTGCGAGCGCGCTCAGGATCTCGGTGAGGAGCCACTTGAGTTGTCTCCAACTCAGGACACCTCGTAGCTGTGCCAGTGAGCCCCTGTTGGCAAGCTCCATGGTCATATAGGGCGCAGTTGCCGCGAACTTGTTTTCACTCAGGGATGCAAGCTCGGGGGGAATCTCGCCGTAATCAAAGACTTTAATGATGCCAGGATGGGACAGGCGCGCGACGCTCTCTGCCTCACGCAGAAAGTTTTCTCGCATGCGTGGATCTTGGATTCGGTCTTCGCGCAGGACCTTGACCGCGACGGATGTGCCAAGCGTTTTGTGGGTCCCTAGCCAGACCTCTCCCATTCCTCCCTCTCCGATCTTGTAGTGGAGAGTAAATGTACCGAGTTCAAAAGGTGGAGGAGAGCTCATGTAGCGAGATTCCTTGAGAAGAGTTCGTAAACACAGATGAGTTTAACACCAGTTCGCCCGCGAGTATAACCCGATTTGTGCTCCTTGTCATGCTTTTGTACACAACGCTGCGATGCCTGTTCTGACAGGCTGATGGCACGTGTGTTGTTGTGATCTTGTGATGTGTATCATGTTGAGATGAGGTCGATGCATGCGTGTTTGGTCCGTGTGGAATTCTGAATTGAGGTGCGTTCATGTGACATGCCCAGTCGTCTAACTGGTGGTTTTAATCAGACGACAGAGGGCGGACATTTGCTGAGCAAATGTCCGCCCTCTGTCGTCTTTGCGCGTTAGCTCTGGAAATATCGCTGTGTTCAATCTATGTTTACTGAGTGCACGTGTCTGTGTACATGTGAATGTGTGTATGTTTCGTAACTGTATGGTATCAAAGCACTTTAACGTGGTCGTATGATAAGGAGAGACAATGGATGACAATACAAATAATCAGGGCGGTGGTGACTGGAGCTCACATCCCACAGAAAAACCAGATGAGCCTGCATCGCTGAGCTATGCTGATTACTCCAAACAAAATCAGTCAGGCAAAAAAGAGATGGGCAGCTTGGATGACAGCACGAAGCTGATCCCCGAGATCAAGTCCAACGTCGCGTTATTTGCAAGCTACCTCAAGGGGCCTATCCTCTATGCTATCGCCGCAATACTTGCGATTCGTTTGTTGTTCAGCGGGTTGGGCGCAGGGGTTAGCGTGGTCCTCGGGATCGCGGAGGCTGGTCCCACGCTGTTCTCCGTCCTTGGCGGTTTTGAGGCCTTTGTCGGTGTATTCTTTGGGTTTGCCGCATCAGTGTACACTTATGCGTTCTTTCGAATTGGGCATGATCGTCTCACCGGGCTTGAGCAGGAGCCACCTGCGTCCATAAAAGATGCCATTCAGAGCGTTACACCTGTGATGCTGTCTGTCGTCTTGGCTGTGCTCGTCTCTCACTCAGTGACCGCCATAGGCACCTTGATGTGTATTGTGCCTGGTGTGCTCGCCTTTGTGGTGCTCTCTCCCTCACGCTACCTCGCTGCCACTCGTCCTGACCTTGGCTTCCAGGATGTTCTTGATAAGTCAATCACCACAGGTATGCGTTACTGGGGCGCCATGGTGGGGCTTCTTGCGGTCATTGTGGCCGTGATTTTTGTGCAAAACATCGGGCTTGCCATTCTGGAGGCTATATCCACCGCGATCATGGCTGCTGCTGCCAACAACTTTGGTGCTGTGGCGTTCAGCTTGACTGGAGGTATTCTTAGTATTGTGGTTGCCATTGCCAGCTTTGTTCTTGGGCTACTCACAATGGTGGTGGCTTTCTGTGTAGAAGGCGGTGTGATGAGTGTGTTGACACGTCAAGATAACGTATAATCATCCAGGCAATGCTCAAAAAAGAGGAGGGGCGG
>CATLTV010000048.1 GCA_950059285.1 uncultured Pseudomonadota bacterium
TTTTTTTCCCCCGCCTCCCTCGCTCTTTTTTCGGCCAGGCGCGACCCATTTCATGGGTC
The DNA here is from genome assembly GCA_950059285.1 of uncultured Pseudomonadota bacterium. Lineage (GTDB taxonomy): Bacteria > Myxococcota_A > Bradymonadia > Bradymonadales > Bradymonadaceae > CATLTV01. The sequence goes on from CATLTV010000048.1 coordinate 60, forward strand.
GCGCCAATTCATTCACATCACTGACATATCAGGCTTTTTCGCCGTCTTCATCGTCCTGACTCTTGAATTCAAAGCCGTCCACGAAGGCAAGCTCTGGAATCTGGCTGACGTGGTCAAGGAAGAAGAACTCAAGCTCTTCCTTGATGTCATCATTCACATCCACAAGATCCTTCTCGTTACGAGCAGGAAGGAGGATGCGCTTGATGCCAGAACGGTGTGCAGCAAGCACCTTCTCTTTGATACCACCGACAGGGAGAACGTTACCACGCAGTGTGATTTCACCTGTCATGGCGACATCATTGCGAACCTGAATGTTGCTAAACAGGCTGAGCAAGGCCACAAACATGGTGATACCTGCGGAAGGACCATCCTTTGGAATCGCACCAGCAGGCACGTGCAAGTGCACGTCGTGCTTACGGATGAAGCTTGAGTTGATCTTGAAGTCGTCAGCGTGGCTGCGGATGTAACTCAATGCAGCACGCACACTCTCTTTCATCACATCGCCAAGCTGACCTGTCAGCACAAGCTCGCCGCGACCTGTCATTTTGGTGGCCTCGATAAAGAGGATGTCACCACCGGCAGGTGTCCAGGCAAGACCTGTAGCCACACCAGGCTGAGCGGTGCGCTCGGCAACCTCAAACTGGTAACGCTCTGGTCCAAGGTACTCGTCGAGTATGTCGTTGTTGATCTCGATCTTGACGACCTTCTCTGGCTCATCCAGAGCCTCGGCAACCTTCACGGCCACACCACGACAGATGTCTGCGATACGACGCTCAAGGTTACGCACGCCTGCTTCGCGAGTGTGATTGCGAATCACGGTGCCAAGCGCCTCATCCGTGATGCTCATGTTCTCCTCGCTAATACCGTGGAGTTCAAGCTGCTTTGGAATGAGGTAATCACGACAGATACGGTTCTTCTCGTAGACAGTATAGCCAGGAATTTCAATCACATCCATACGGTCGCGAAGCGGCGCAGAGATAGGATCAAGCTGGTTGGCTGTCGCCACGAAGAGCACGTTTGAAAGGTCCACGGGGATCTCAAGATAGTGATCCGAGAAGGTGGAGTTCTGCTCGGGGTCAAGCACCTCAAGCAACGCCGCAGAGGGATCGCCGCGGAAGTCACGACCCACCTTGTCAATCTCATCGAGCATGAACACGGGGTTGTTGGTCTTGGCCTTGCGCAACGCCTGCACAATACGACCAGGCAACGCGCCCACGTAGGTTCTCCTGTGACCACGAATCTCGGACTCGTCGTGCACACCACCAAGGCTGATGCGTACAAACTTACGTGCAAGCGCACGCGCCACGCTTCGACCAAGGCTAGTTTTACCCACACCAGGAGGTCCAACAAGACACAGGATCGGTCCTCTCATGTCATTCTTCAGACGCCTGACGGCAAGGTACTCAATGATACGCTTCTTGACCTTATCAAGGCCGTAGTGATCCTCGTCGAGGATCGCACGCGCTTGCTTGATATCAAGCTTGTCTTCGGTGGACTCATGCCACGGAATGTCAAGCAAGGTCTCCACATAGGTACGGGTCACGCCGTACTCGCTGGAGGCAGGTTGCATCATGCGCAAACGGTTAAGCTGCTTGCGACACACGGCGCGCACATCATCGGGGAGCTCTTTCTCTTCGATCGCGCTCGCCAGTTCCTCAAGATCGTTGCCTTCGCCGTCAAGTTCGCCAAGTTGCTCCTTGATCGCCTTGAGCTGCTGACGCAAGTAGTACTCACGCTGGTTCTTGTCGATCTCTTCTTTGATCTGGCTCTGAATCTCGTCGCTCACGCGCAAGACCTCAAGCTGACCTGCGAGCAACATCACGACCTTCTTGAGACGCTCCTTCACATCAACGATCTCAAGCACGGCCTGCTTCTCGTCGGTGGGGATGTCCATGTTGGCGGTGACAAAGTCACAAAGCTGACCTGGATCCTCAACGTTGTCCACCATCTGTGATGCCTCTTTGGACATCTCGGGGATGAACTTGACCACCTGCTTTGCGGTGCTCTTCAACTTCATGAACAGCGCCTTGACCTCGACCTCTGCTTCGCCACCCTCAGGGACCTCGGTCTCCTGAAGCATCTCGAACTTACCCTTGAAGAAGGGCTCGGTCTGCGTCATCTCTTGCAAACGAATACGCTGCTGTCCCTGAATGATCACAGTGTAATTATCACTGGCGACTTTCACGACACGCAGGATTTTGGCCAGAGTACCAAGCCTGTACACATCGTCTTCGCCTGGCTCGTCGTTCTCAGGATCGCGCTGTGTGACGATGGCTATCGGCTGCTCGTTCTGTGCTGCCTCCTCGATTAACTTTAAACTTTTTGGTCGACCCACGGCCAACGGCACCACTACCTGTGGAAATAGAACCGTGTTACGTAATGGGAGGACGGAAAACTCCTGAATACCTTCGAGCTGCTCCATAAAATCGCACTCACTCTCTTCTTTTGATTGACTGTGATATATACTTCTTGTCCTGCTGTTTGCGACGCACAAACATCGCCCAACAGGACTCGTTCCTTTAGCAAAGAACTGACTACGCCAAAGTCAACAGGATGACACCATCCCTTATCTCGTGCTGCCCACTCACCAAAACCAGAGAATACTCTCGCTCATGTGTGACATATCACCAAGGATAGACTAACGTAGGCAGCGGCCCATAACGCAGTCTTCACATCATAACCACCTCAACTCAACGCGCAACCTCATTTATCCAGCACGCATACTGCAAAAAACCGAAAACAGAATACAATCCAACGTAAAAACAATAACATACCACCACACCTTACTGTACTAGCCGCACGCCCCTTTTCTCCCTGATATTCAAAATATACAAAAGCCATGTCCAAAGACGATATCATTCAAGGCCCTCAGCCACTCTCAAAACAACTCATCCAACGCGCACAAAAACACTCCTCAAAGCTCCTTAAACCCTCCTCCAAGCAACTCTCCACTGCGCTGGCTCTCGCTGAAGAACACCTCTCGCCTCACCTTCAACAGATGGCCGAATGGCTCCTCCAGGACCATCACGTCGAAGGACTCCAGAGCGCGCTCTCCAAGGTTGCAAACACTGCTATCTCACTTGGCTTTCATGTCGATCCTGCCGCCGCACTCCTGTTTGAATTCTCCTCCTGGCTCGAAGAAGACTACGGGCGACAGGAAGTCCTCCCTCGTATCATGGCCAACGCACACATCGATGATGGGGTCCTGATTCGCCTGCTTACACGCTCCATCACGGACAACCCCGACGCATCCCCCGATACACAGGACCCAGACGTCCTCCATGTGCGTCAACAAATGCTCCTGACACTCTGCTCCCTTGCACAGCTCGATGAAGAAACTCCCCTCCCTTCACACGATGACATCCACTCCCTGTACACCTACCTCAAAGACGCTGTCCTCCCCCATCAGTTTGACCTCCTGCCCGACCTCGTCATGGGCTACCCCGAAGCGTTTGAACAACTTCAACAGGAGCAAATCAAAAAAAGAGAAAAAGAGGCTCAACAATCACGCCGAGCAAAGCTAAAGAACAGCATCCTGAACAAACTCAACCCTCAGGAACCCACACAACCGACAACCTCACAAAAATCCACCAGCCTGACGCGCTCCTCTCTGCGCTCCCCTGCCCTTAACCTCCTGACATCAAGCTACTTGCTCTTTATTCACACCACCATCACGCGCACCGTCCTCGAAAGCTTCCCCGATATGATCGCCAACCTCAAACAAGCCGAGGAAGACGAGAACCTCAAGCAAAAACAACAGGATGCAATCTCCATTGAGCCCAACAAAGACTGACCACGCACGCAGCGCACGAGCCTCACTCTGCGCCCTCTACTTCTTTGCGTTCACCTCAACCTATGTGTGGACCATCTTTCCCCGCACCCTTGAAACCATCGGCTGGAGCGGCGCAGCAGTCGGTATCTTGTACAGCGCACGCAAGGCCGTCGATATCCCCTCCATGTGGCTCTGGGGTGCGCTGGCCGACCGATTCAACCGTAAACGCATCATCCAGGTCCAGCTTGGCGTGGGACTACTTGCAAGCATCGCGCTGGCCACGTTTCTGCGCCAGGATCAACTCATGGTCGCAAGCTTACTCCTCTTTAGCGCATCCGCAGCAAGCGTCTTCCCCATCGCGGACTCGCTCACCATCTCAAAACTTGGCCCTGACGCTTATGGCTTCGTCCGCTCATTCGGATCGGCAGGCTATGCAGCCATGGCGCTGGCCGCCGCTGTCGTTGGTATCAGCGCCCAGAACTACGACGCGTTCTCACTGTTTGCGATCCCCTTCCTACTGACCATCATCATCGCATCGCTTGTATTTTCGTTCTTCATCCCCAACGTGGATACAGCTCCTCGCAAAAGCTCCGTGCCTCTGGTTGCACAAAACCTCTCCCTGCTCACACAGCCAGGCTTTGTCTTCCTGCTTGTCATCGGCGCACTCCACTGGGCCTGTCAAACTCCCCTGAACCTCTTCCTCGTTGCGCTGTGTGAACACCACAACCTCCCCACATGGAGCCCTGGCCTTGGCATCTTCATTGGTGTCTCCTTTGAAGTCCTCATCCTCGCCATTTCAAAGCCTTTGCTCAAACGTCTTCCCTCATCCATCTGGCTTGCGATCTCCATTCTAACAGGCGTCTTTCGCTGGTATCTCATGGGTCATGCAGATACGGCGCTCTCCATGATGCTCCTGCAAGCACTTCATGGCATCACATTTGGCGCCTTTTTCATGGCTGCCATCGCCATGGTGATCTCACACGTCCCGGAGGATCAACGCAGCTCAGGACAGGCCATGTTCTACCTGAGCGTCTTTGGCTTTGGCTCAATCATTGGCAACCTCATCGCAGGACCCGCCTTTGATAGCTATGGCGTGGTCACCATCTTCGAGTTCGCCTCATTTGCCGAGTTTGCACTACTAATTCCCAGCGTGTTATTTGCGTGGCGGACAATAACGCGTTAGAAAGAGCCCTCAAGCGCGACAGCTTCGCGCCCCAACACACTTCAAGCAGACACCACTTGTCATTCGATTGAGAGCTAAAATATATGGCACCAAGACACTTTATCGCGCTCGCAGGCAACATAGGCACAGGGAAAACCACAGCATCCGAACTGATCGCTGACCACTTCGACTATGATCTCTTTCGCGAACCTGTCGTGGATAACCGCTTTCTTGGCCCCTACTACGGCGATATGAAACGCTGGAGCTTTACCCTCCAGATGGAGTTCCTCTTCAAACGCATCGATCATCACTCCGAGATCGAACGCGCCCGCACATCCTGCATTCAGGACCGCTCCCTGATCGAGGACCCCGAGATCTTTGCAAAATATCTCCACGGACTCGGCCACATGACCGACGATGAGCTTGCCCTCTATTATGACTACTTCCAGAAGCTCAACGCTCAGGCACGACAACCCGACAAGATCATCCTCCTCCACACCCCTGATGTGAACGTCCTCCTCAGACGCATCGCTCAACGCGGTCGAGAAGCAGAACGCTCCATCACAGGCACCTTCCTTAAAGGTCTCAACAACTACTACGAGAACTTCATGGATGTAGCCCAACAAAAATACGGACTCGAAGTCCACATGGTCGATGTCACCAACCGCGATATTCGCAAGGGGCGCGGGCGTGAAGAATTCCTTGAAGAAATCGAAACATTCTTCAAGCACAACCCCAGACAACACAGCGAGTTACCATTTAGCAGCTAGGACGAAGAAGACGCAAAAAAGGAGGCGCCCATTGACTTGTCAATGGGCGCCTCCTTTTTTGCGTCTTCTTCGTCCAGAACCCTACACGCCGCCTTCCAACAACCTGCGTTTACCACCCTTGGTCGAGCGGTTCACCATCCAGGCCGACAGCACACCACCAAGGAATCCCATCAGGTGGCCCTCCCAGGAGACGTAAAATGGAACGAACCCAGGAATCATACCGAAGATAAGGCTGCCATACGTCACACCAATGAACAGTGACATCAGAATGGAGCTAAACTTGCGCTGGAAAATACCAATTGTCAGCATGTAACCAAAGTAACCAAAGATCAGTCCGCTTGCGCCAATGTGCACCGAGTGCGCAGAACCAATCAACCATGTACCAATCCCTGTGGTCAGCATCGACATCGCTGTCACAAGCCCCCACTCACGATTATCACGCAACATGATCAACCAGCTAAACAGCATCAACGGGACAGTGTTTGCAGCCAGGTGATACAGGCTCCCGTGCAAGAATGGAGCGGTCAATACACCTATCAATCCTGAAATCTTTCCAGGGGCAATCCCATACGCGTTAAGTGCCTGATGCAACACGTATGTATCAACCAACTCAAGGCCCCACAACGCTGCACCCCACAGCCCCAGCGTCTTGAACTGCCAACCCAGCTCCTTCTTGATCTCGGTCAACTCATTACTTGTGGATAACTCTAACTCAAAGTCTTGACGTTTTGTTGTTGCCATAATCTCTTCTCATACCTCCTTAGTGGAACATAAGACTCATACCGTCCAGAGAACAACAACGCTCTGGTTTTTATGCCTTATTATTCAGGTCAATACAGAACTTAACCACCAAAATGGTTCGAAAAATTACAAAAACCAAAACCTAATACTTTAAAAAACTAAACGAATTGCAGAATCGCAAAGATCGCCAGAATCACGAGCGCAGTCACGGCGAGTATCGTGAAGAAACGACTCTCTTGCTGATCAATCTCTTCTTCGCTCAAATCGGGCTTCAGGCTGTTGGTCGTCTGCTTTGACTCCTGTCGACTTGCTGACTTGCTCGACTTCTTACGTTTGACTTGTGTCTTCATCGTTTTTTCCTCCTGAGTAACACATCAACACCATGTGACCACGCACCATAAAACAACAACGCTACCGCAGTCACGACGGTTCTACTCGATAAAGCTTCTGAATCAAATCTGTCCTGGAAATCACACCCACAAGAACGCCCTGCGCATCAACCACAGGCAAACGCCCCACATCCGCTTCTGTCATCATCTGTAAGGCGTCTTCCAGAGGTTCGTCGGGTGCAATCGTCAACACCTCATGCGTCATCTTGGCGCTCACAGGCAGTCTCATCGCCCCCTCTTCCTGCTGCGCTCGGACAAGATCGCTCCTCGAGATCATACCACACAACGCACCATCTCGCATCACGGGCACGCCCTGAATCAAATGCTGCTCCAGAAGCTGCTCAAACTCCACCAATGTGGCATCATGCGCAATCACCAACGCGGGACTACTCATCATATCGTGTACGCGCGTGGGGACAAAGGTCGCATCCTGAAGCATCTGACGAACATCCGTCATCACACTACCAAGCTCTCGCTTTTTCAAGGTACACGCCGCTGCCGCTGCATGTCCGCCCCCCTTCCCTAGTTGACTGAGCATCTCCCCCATATTCACATAAGGCACCTTCGCTCGCCCAACTACCTGCACGCGCTTGCCTCCATCAAACTCAACCACACCAATGATCGCATCGTGCCCGCCCATTTGCATCACACGCTGCACCACAGGGGCCACACCATGAATGAACTTACTCATCCTGGCCGAGGCAAGCGCAACCTCCACGGCGTCTACGCTTATCTCCTCGCAACTGCTCATGAATTCGACAAGCAGCTGGCGTTGCTCCACGGAAAACTCTTCTTGCAAGTAGCGGTTGACCACAGACAAACTCGCGCCTTGTCTCAAAAGCCACGCCGCCACATCCACATCACGAGGCGTTGTGTGTGAGAAGGATAAACGGCCCGTGTCCGCATATAAACCAAGCAACATCAACGTCGCCTCGGCCTGCCCCAGATGTGCTCCATACTGTGCCCTGAGTCGCTCACATAAAAGCGTGACACACGCCCCCACAGGCTCAACAACAACCTCTACACCATCAAGATCATGATCGCTCGCTGGATGATGGTCAAAGATGATCACTTCCTTTGCTGCATCCAATAAAGGCTGGTACTCCGACAACCTGCGACCATCTCGGACATCCACCACGATCACGCGATCCACATCCTCCGGGGCAACCTCGTGATACCAGACAAGTGGAAACTGTGTTTTGTGCAGTGCCAGGTAACGCTGCACATAAGGACTGATAGAGCGCCCCCTTAATGGCGTCGCATCGTACAATCGTGCCGCTGCAATCATTGTCGCCAATGCATCCAGATCTGCGTTGTGGTGTGTAATCACCACGCTTCGGTTCTTGATCTCTTCTGCCAAAACCCACTACCTCGTTCAAACTAAAATCGTAAACCCGTACAACAACTCGCGCCCCTAGTCCAAGACAACCCAACGTTGCCCATCCTCAAGGTACACAAGTGTTATCGTCTTCTTGAGCAAACTCCTTGAACCCGTCACCAGATCAACATACGCCCTGGCCTCCCCTGACTTTACCTCTGATATCTTCTGAATCTTGTACTCCGACACGCCCTCACGCCAAAGCTCTCCCTGTGTGAGTCCGCTCAGAAATACCTTCTTTGCATAGTCCTGACATGTAGGCTTTTCACGCTCTTGCTCACACACAAACCGCAAGGTTTGGAACATCAACTGCTCCTCTTCCGAGAGCGTACTCATCGCATCAGCATCCGATGTAAGCACCCTTGCTTGCTCGCATGACTTCTCATCCTTGCGCTGTGATAACTCACCGAGCAACGTCGTGAAGGAGTCCATACTACACCAATGACTTTGCAGCGATGACTCGTGGTGGCTGGCAAAAACCCCATCCGCATCCCCGTACACCAACGCATCAAGATAGCTCTCCAATGCATTTTGCGACGCGTGCATCAGCACGCGCCCCTGACGAGGAGCCAACTTGCTTGTTGACGTCTCCTGCTTATCTTGACACCCGATCCATACAAAGAGCATGAACACAAGAGTATGGGGGAACCGAGTTTTTATGCTCCTCATTTTACCTCTTCCAAAACAGCATCAATACGCAAAGGAGACTAACACACATGTCATCATCCATGCACGCGATCAAGATCGGAGACGACAACAAAGCCACCTGGAGCACCACGGACATACCAAACATAGGACCCGAAGAGGTCCTCATCAAGGTCCACGCCGCCGGCATTAATCGCGCTGACCTTGTACAGCGCTCAGGAAACTATCCGCCCCCCAAGGGCGCATCTCCTATCCTTGGACTTGAGGTCGCTGGTGAGGTCGCAGAGCTTGGTGCACAGGTTGATTCCTCCAAAGTTACACAGGGACAAAAGGTATGCGCACTCCTCACGGGAGGTGGTTATGCCGAATATGCCGTGGTACACCACAAGCTCCTGCTCCCTGTTCCCAAAGATTTCTCCATGAAGATGGCCGCCGCACTCCCCGAAGTTTACTTTACCGCCTGGCTCAACCTCTTTATGGAGGCCAATGTACAACAAGGCGAGCTGGCACTGATTCATGCAGGAGCCTCGGGCGTCGGTACGGCGGCTATTCAGTTGTGTAAACACTTTGGCGTGGACACCATTGCTACTGCATCTGAATCCAAGCTCTCAAACCTTACAGAACTTGGAGCCACACATGCGCTCAACCGCAAAGACCCTGAAATGTTTGAGCAGATCAAGGAATTGAGCGCCTCACATGGCGGCGTCGATGTGATCCTCGATCCTGTCGCGGCAAATTATCTTGAGGGCAACATCTCTGTGCTTCGTCTTCATGGACGCATGGTTCTCATCGGTCTGATGAGTGGACGCGAGGCAAACCTTAACCTTGGACGGCTGTTGATCAAGCGACTCAAGTTAATTGGCTCCACATTGCGCAGCAGACCTGTTGAGGACAAAATCGCCATCGCCGATCAACTACGCGAAAAGGTCTGGCCACTCTTTGAGAGCGGCGAACTCAAACCCATCATCGACAGCAGCTATCCGATTCAAAATACAGAAGAAGCTCACGCAAAGCTTGCAAGCAACACCACCACAGGAAAGCTTATTCTGACATTGTAAAATAACGTGAGTTTCGAGTTTTAAAGGAAGTAAAACCAAAGAGATAGCAAAAAAGAACATCCTCAGGCAGAGTAAAAGGTGACAAAACCACAACACTGCCAAAAAGGATGCTCCATGAATAACTTACTGGAAACTTTCTGTTATGTCGATGATGTATGCCACACTGTGAACCTTATTCTTGCACATCAGGAGCATCTTCTGCCTGCCAAGACACGAGGTCCTCGAGCTGGTTTGTGTCATTCAGAAATCGTCTGCATTTTAATTTTGTTTCATCAGTCTAACGCTCGACATTTCAAAGGCTTTTACACGAACTACGTGAAACGTCATCTGCGTCAAGAGTTTCCAGGGCTCGTGTCTTATTCGCGTTTTATCACCTTGCAAAAAGATGTGCTGCTGCACATGTGGTGTGTGGTGCAAGGCTTACTTGGCGAGCAAACAGGCATCACCTTCATTGATTCGACCTCCTTGGACGTGTGTCACATCAAACGAGAAAAGCAGCACAAAGTTTTTGAAGGGTTTGCAAAAAAGAGCAAGACGACCACAGGCTGGTTCTTTGGGTTCAAGCTGCATCTGTGCGTCAACGACAAGGGTGAGCTGCTTTCGTTTTGGCTCACAGCTGCCAACGATTCGGACTTGTCTTGCGTCGAGAAGCTTACACAAGGCCTCGTCGGGAAAATCTACGGCGATAAGGGTTATATAAGTCAAGAACTTACAAGCAAGTTGGCCGAACGAGGATTGAACTTGATCACGAAGTTGAGAAAGAACATGAAGCCCAAGATGATGAAGAGTTATGATGCCCTGATGCTGCGCAAGAGGGCCCTCATTGAGAGTGTGATCGACCAGCTGAAAAATATCTCTCAAATTGAGCATAGTCGGCATCGCAGTACCACGAACTTTATGCTCAATCTTTTGAGTGGGTTAGCCGCTTATGGCTTGCAGCCCAAGAAGCCCTCACTTGACCTTCATCATCTCTCTGATTCCGACGACCTCATCGTTCTATGAGAAACTCGAAACTCACGTTAAAATAGCCACAAAAAAGGACTGCGAATATCGCAGTCCTTTTTTGTGGCTATCTTACAATAAAATCTATCATGAACGAGAGTACAACAGGAACACCAACCCAACACAGGCAAGTAGAATCACAAGGAAGACAAGCGGGAGAAGGAGCGCCTGGTTCATGCCCTTTCGTTTGCGCTTTTTAATGTTATCTGACGACGTTGGAGCAAAAGCACTCGGTGTATTGTGCGGCTCCTCCTCTGGAGGGTCCAATGTATCAAATGTCTCACCACGCGCAGTGTGCATACTCATTGGAGGAACTGAATCAAGGCTCGACAAGGACGCACCACTCTTTTGCTCTCGCATCACAGAGTCCTGCTTCAACGCATCAAGCTCAGCCTGACGAAATGGCTCCAACACGTCTTCCTTGTCAGGCGGAGGAACCCAACCTTCCACAAGTCCATCAAGAATACGCAGCGCTTCTTTTGCATTGGAGTAGCGCTCTTCAGGATCCTTCGCCAGACATTTGCGAATGAACGCATCAATACCCTCGGGAAGTTCCATTCCCTCACGAAACTCCACACTGGGAATGGGATACTCCTGGTGCATGATAATCATTTGCTGAGGGCTCCTACCTGGATAAGGGAGCTGACCTGTCACAAGCTCAAAAAAGAGACATCCCACAGCATAAATATCCGAAGCAAAGACAATCTCACCAGTCGCACCCCTGCACTGCTCGGGACTCATGTACGCAGGCGTACCAAAGAGCATTCCTGCTGAAGTTTTTGCCTGATCCATCAGGTCTTGATCTTTTCCCACAAGCTTGGCGATACCAAAATCCAGCACTTTGACAAAAGGCTCACCACTCTCGCTGCGAAATGAGAGGATGATGTTTTCGGGCTTCAAATCCCTGTGCACAATATCGAGCGAATGCGCCTGCCTGACTGCGGCAAGTATTTGCCTCATCACATCGATGGTCGCTGCGGGCTTCAACCCTTGTTTGAGCGCTCTACGCAGCGAACGACCTGCCACGTACTCCATGGCAATGTAGAGCAAGGCGTCATCATCACTGATACCAAAGTCGTAGAGTGTCACGCAGTTTGGATGCGTCAGTTGTCCCAACACCTTTGCCTCACGGATGAATCGCTCTCTGGCATCGGTCCTCGCCTCAACAATGGTCTTGGATGGATTGTAACCAAGCTCATCCTCAAGCAGCCTGTCTAACTTGAAGATCTTGAGCACCACATCGCGATCCACACCAAGTTGCCTCCCCTTGTAGACTCGCCCAATCGCGCCACGACCAATCACGCTGGTAATGATGTAACGTCCCGATATTGCCCGCCCCAGGAGCTTGTCCCCCTGAAAAGAGGAGAAGTCCTTCTCCTTGATGCAGTAGTATCCATCCTGAGTTGGACATGGAGCAAGTAGCTCCTCTACCTTGGTTTCACAATGTGGGCAGATAGGCATATAGACGTCCTCGTGGACCTGTGTATGTCAGATAAAACGACAGGTGTGTTGGTTCAAGATTATGACACACACCAGGAAGTGAGAAAAGTTACAATCGCTGTCGCGACACACCTCGTCGTGGCGCCAAAAAAAGACTTGGAATTGACGCTCAAAAGCACTGCATGTTACATGCCTTGACAGAACAGAACCAGGAGGCCGCTCACCTTCCTGTAGTGTACCCTTGCTGATGTTTTTGCATCACACAGTTGGGCACTACTTTCAGGGCGGCCAATCAGCTTTATTCTTACCAAAATTCCTCACCTCAAGGAGATCAACATGAGCACAATCAACACCATCGGCGTCGTGGGCGCAGGTCAAATGGGCAATGGTATCGCACAGGTCGCAGCCGCCACAGGCTTTGACGTCATCCTCTCTGATATCAGCCAGGAAGCTCTTGATCGCGGTATGGGTACCATCACCAAAAGCCTCGACAAGTTTGTCAGCAAGGAAAAGATCTCTTCCGAGGAGCGCGATGCCATCCTCGCACGCATCACCACCACACTCACACTTGAAGAGGTCGCCAAAGCAGACCTCGTGGTTGAAGCAGCAACAGAGCGCGAAGATCTCAAACTCAACATCTTCAAGCAGCTTGATGAACTTGCTCCCGAGCACACCATCCTCGCCACAAACACATCCAGCATCTCCATCACACGCATTGCTGGTGCAACAAACCGCCCCGAAAAAGTGATCGGCATGCACTTCATGAATCCTGTGCCAATCATGAAGCTCGTGGAAATCATTCGTGGACTTGCCACAAGCGATGAAACCTACACCACCGTAAATGAAGCCGCCGAGAAAATGGGCAAAACTACTGTCCTTGCACAGGACTACCCTGGCTTTATCGTCAACCGTATCCTCATGCCCATGATCAACGAAGCTGTCTATGCATTGATGGAAGGCGTGGGAAGCGTGGAAGACATCGACGCTGCCATGAAACTTGGTACAAACCAACCCATGGGCCCCCTCACACTTGCTGACTTCATCGGACTTGATACCTGTCTTGCCATCATGAACGTGCTTCATGAAAACCTTGGTGACACCAAGTACCGCCCCTGCCCTCTGCTTCGCAAATACGTCGACGCAGGCTGGCTTGGACGCAAGGTCAAGCGTGGCTTCTACGATTACTCCAAGTAAGTGACACAAAACACAAGCCAATAAAGCTTACAAAACAATCACATACAGGAGAACACAATGACAGAAGAAACACACGAACTTGTTGAACTTATCGAGCACGAGCAAGGCATCGTCACCCTCAGGATCAATCGTCCTGAGGCACTCAATGCGCTTAACGCAAACGTGCTTGAAGCAATCCATGACAAAGCCGCTGAAATTGCCACACGCAAGGATCTTAGCGTCGTCATCGTCACAGGCAGCGGGCGCGCATTTGTGGCTGGCGCTGACATCAAGGCCATGCTTGAAATGACCTCGGATGAAGCAGAGCAGTTTGCACAACTTGGCCATCGCGCCATGAACGCCATCGCTGCCCTGCCCGTCCCCGTCATCGCTGCAATCAATGGCTTTGCACTCGGTGGTGGCCTTGAGCTTGCGCTCTCATGCGACCTCCTCTACGCAAGCACCAAGGCTCGCGTCGGTTTGCCCGAGGTCGGACTTGGCCTCATCCCTGGTTTTGGTGGCACACAACGTCTTGGTCGCCTGATTGGCTACCACGCCGCGCGTGAGCTGGTCTTCACTGGTGGCATGATCAAGGCCGATGAAGCCCTCCGACTTGGCCTCGTGCTCAAAACATTTGAACCCGAAGCCCTTGAAGAAGGCGTCATGACCATCGCAAAACAAATCGCAGCGCGCGGCCCTGGCGCAGTACGTTGCGCAAAGCGTGTCATGGAACAGGGCCGCCCCCTGAACATCTCTCAGGCACTTGAGCTTGAGACGCGCTCATTCCAAGAACTCTTTGACTCGGAAGAACCGTTTGAAGGTATGCGTGCACACCTTGACAAACGCGCTCCCGAGTTTAGAAAGTAACTCTGTTTGATGCGAAGCCATTGAGGAGGCGAGCGCTGGCATGCCAGCGCTCGCCTCCTCAATGGCTTCGCATGATCACACTACGATAATCGCTTATGAGACAGGTGACGCATCATGCATTTGGACCTCACTCCAGCACAACTAGACATCAAAACCCGCGCCGCACAGTTTGCAGCAGAACATGTTCGCCCTGTCGCAGCACAGCGCGATAACACTGACCTCTTCCCCTCCGACGAGCTAAAACAACTCGCCGACATGGGATTTATGGGCGTCAATGTCTCCTCTCAATTTGGCGGACTTGAAGCTGGCGTCGTCGCGTACAGCACCGCCATCACCGAAGTCGGTGCTGCGGATGCATCCGTGGGTGTCACCATGTCCGTCAACAACATGGTCTGTGAGGTCCTTGAACAATTTGGCACTGAACACCAGAAAAAAACCTTCATCCCTCGCATTACACAGGGAGAATACGGCGGTGGCTCATTCTGTCTGAGCGAACCAGGATCTGGCTCCGATGCAGCAGGTATGCTCACACGCGCTGACTTCCAGGATGACCACTGGATCATTCATGGCACCAAATCATGGATCACCACGGGCGCTCACGCTGGCGTCTTCCTCGTCTGGGCAAAAGCCTTCCATCCTGACCACGAAGATGGTCCCATCACAGCCTTTGTCGTGGACCCCGCCACACCAGGTATCTCGGTGGGCAAGGCTGAAGAAAAAATGGGACAACATGGCTCAAATACAGTCACTCTCAACTTTGACCATGTCAAAGTCCCCGCAGATAGCGTCCTCGGTCATATTGGCAAGGGATTCAGAATCGCCATGATGGCTCTTGATGGTGGCCGCATTGGTGTCGCTAGCCTCGCTGTCGGCATCGCTCGTGAAGCCATCCAACAAGCCGCCACAATCATCAACACCACACCAGCACTCTCACAAGATGCGACCGTGGTCAGCAAAATCGGCGAGCTCTACCAGGAACTTCAAGCCGCTCAACAGATGGTCTTCCACGCCGCCACGCTCAAAGAAAAGAAAGTGGCCCGCTTTACACGCGAGGCTTCCATGGCCAAAGTCTTCGCCACGGAAACTGCCTCCACCATCACCGAAGAACTTGTCGCACTCCTTGGACCCATGGGCGTGCTCAAAGACACCTCTCTTGAGCGCCTCGTGCGCGACGCTCGTGTCACAAGAATCTACGAAGGAACCAGTGAAATCCAACGCGTTGTCATCGCACGAGACCTCCTCAAAGAGCTCGCCTAAGACAACCTCAACTTCATCGCTACGAGGTCATCACCATGTCTCAATCCACCCCCTCCAGAAATTATCGCGTCCTTATCGGAAAACCAGGCCTTGATGGTCACGACCGCGGCGCAAAAGTTATCGCGCGCGCGCTCCGTGACGCTGGCTTCGAGGTCATCTATTCGGGCCTCCATCAAACACCTGAAATGCTCGTCAACATCGCCCTTCAGGAAGATGTCGACTGCATCGGCCTCTCCATCCTCTCAGGTGCTCACAACACCCTCATGCCCGATGTCGTCAAGCTCCTCAATGAACAGGGAGCTTCCGATATCTTCGTCTTCGGTGGTGGCATCATCCCCGATGAAGATATCCCCAAGCTCAAAGATCAAGGCGTCCTTGAAATCTTCACACCAGGAACATCAACCTCCGATGTTGTTGAATTCCTTACCAAAGCGTGCGAAAAACGACACAGCTAAACGACCAGGATAATTGACCATGCGTTTTGAACTCAGCGAAAACCAAAACATG
Source organism: uncultured Pseudomonadota bacterium (assembly GCA_950059285.1). GTDB lineage: Bacteria > Myxococcota_A > Bradymonadia > Bradymonadales > Bradymonadaceae > CATLTV01. The sequence goes on from CATLTV010000048.1 coordinate 16,221, forward strand.
ATCCAGGAGCAGGTGCGTCGCTTTGCCACAAACCGACTCGCACCACTGGCCCACACCTCTCTCCCCATCAAAGACCTCCTCTCCGAAATCTATGATCTCGGATTACGTGGTCCCCGCGTCAGCTTTGACTTTGACGGTCTGAGCATGGACGCCATCAGCGATGTCATCATCATTGAAGAACTCGCAAAGCAAGACGCGGGTCTCGCGCTGATGCTCGCCATGCACAACCTTGGCGCGTTCACACTCGGCTTGCTTGAACACCCCTGGACCACACAGTTCACCACAGGTGATCAGTGGCTTGGTGTCGCATTCATCGATGCCCCGGAAAATAGTGACGCCCTCAACCTCACGCTGGACTTCGTCGCAGGTGCCCAGCACCTCACACACATGCTCCTTATCTCTCACGAGCAAATCCTGCTCACACCACTGTCACACCAGAGCGTCACACGCACTGTGCTGGACAGCCCTCTTGGACTTCGCGCCATTGAGCCATGCTCCATAGAGTTCAACAATACACCTGCGCAAACCCTTCAGGTGTTTGGTCACAACTCCAATCAGGAGGATGTCGAGCTGAGCTTGCTCCATGCAACACACCACGCACACCTTGCTGCCATCTGTACAGGTCTGGCACAAAGCGCCTACCTCGCAGGCGCGACCTACGCCTACGAACGCAAGCAGTTCAATCGCAGGCTCACTGACTTTCAGGTCACACAGTTCAAACTTGCCAACATGGCGACTCAGAACACAGCAGCAAAACACCTGCTCTACTACGCAGCCCATTGCATCGACACCACACAGATGAACGCTGCATCACAGGCTCTGTTAGCACACTCCCGCGCCATTAAGTCCGCCAAGGAGACCACGGATGAAGCGCTTCAGCTTCACGGCGGCTACGGCTACACACAAGAATATATCATTGAGCGCTATTACCGCGACATCGTCGCACTGAGCGCGCTGTCAGGAGGTCGCCGCAAAGCAAACCTCCGCGCAGGAGAACTTCTACTGGAGACGCTTGTCCAATGACAAAGACCCCTCTCAATACGGACAACATCATTCAACGCGTCCTCGACAAGGATATTCGCGCAGCAGGTCGACTCATGCGATGGGTCGATGATGATCTCGACAAGGTCAAACCTCTGCTCGCACAACTCTTTGAACACACGGGACACGCACGCATCATCGGCATCACAGGCAACCCTGGTGCAGGTAAATCCACGCTCGTCAATCAGCTCATCAAAGAGTTAAGGCAGCGCGGCAAAACCGTCGGATGCATCGCCGTCGATCCCACAAGCCCCTTCTCGGGAGGCGCTATTCTTGGCGACCGCGTCCGCATGCAACAACATGCACTTGATTCGGGCGTCTTTATTCGCTCTGTCGCCACTCGCGGCAACCTTGGCGGGATCTCTCGCTCGACACCTGCAATCGTCCACATTCTTGATGCGATGAAGTTTGATGTCATCCTCATTGAAACCGTCGGTGTCGGGCAGGATGAGGTTGATATCGTGCGCCTTGCAGACACAAGCGTTGTGCTCAACGTACCTGGACTTGGCGATGACATTCAGGCAAGCAAGGCAGGCATCCTCGAAATCGCCGACCTGCTTGTCATCAACAAAGCTGATCGTGATGGCATGCAACGCCTTCGACGCGAACTGCGCACCATGATTGAGCTTGGCGACTTTGAAGAGAATGACTGGAAGCCTCCTGTCATTGAAACCATCGCCACATCCAGCCAAGGCATTGATAACCTCGCTGACGCGATCTTCAAACATCTTGAATGGCTCGACACACACCAGGACCAAAAACACGAAGTGGAGCTTGAAAGACATCACCACTACATTGGTCTTGTCGCCATGGGCGAAATCGAACGCATCGTACAACATGAGCGCGCCAGCGAGCGCTGGTCCGAACAGCTTGAGAAAGTACGCACACGCGAGATAAGTCCCTATGAAGCAGCACAAACGTTGTTGAGCTATATTATTGAGGCAAAGCGCTAACGCGCTTTGCTCCAGCAAGACAAAGACAGGGCGAGGGCGGCCATTTACTGCGTAAATGGCCGCCCTCGCCCTGTCTTTGTCTTGCTGGAATGCTGCTCTTTAGTGTCTTTAGTAGTAGATAAGACCCGCTTGAATAAATTCGGCGGCATCCATTCCGAGGTGATGCACACTATGGTCTTGCACCTGAGCATCGTGAGCCCCTACGACATCAGCAGGTTCACTCAGAAGCTCAGCACCTGTACTGACTTGTGGCGCGGCAACAGCGTTCGCAAGTGCTGCGGAAGCAGGAGGTTGTGTTGAGATAGACTCGGGAGCAACCTCAACCTCGGGCAAGTTGATGCACAAGTTCAATGTGGCCAAATCGCCGACAACAGTAATCTCACCAATCTCTAGCAGCATAGAGTCATCACCCTGGAATGTCAGCGCTGTCCAGGCCTGAGCGTCACTCTCCGAGCTTTCCACAGGATCTGTGCCGGGAGGTGCAGGACCATCGTCGTAGCCGTCATCTCCGCCCTCAAAGGGGTGAGGGTTTGGGCCATCCATCTTGCTCGAATCCTCCACAGGATCTGTGCCAGGAGGAGCAGGACCATCGTCATCGCCGTCATCTCCGCCCTCAAAGGGGTGTGGATTTGGGCCGTCCATCTCGCCGCCACCAGCGATGCGAGAGTCAAAAGGCACAGGGGCAGATGGGTCTATCCAGCCACTAAAACGCAAGCCACGATCTTCTGTGGTGTCACCAGAGCGCACACGCATCTGCGCGATATACACGCCAGGAGCCAAATTCACACCTGGCAACTCGACAGACGCGCTCTCTTGACCGTCGAGCAAATTAAATTGCAGCTCGTCGATGGGCAATACAACCGTGTCCTGCGTCTCGTCTTGCGGCTCTAGCACAAGCTCAATCGACTCAAACGCAAGCTCCCCAAGCCGAAGATCGGAGGGAAGCTGAGATAAACCCTTGAGCGTAAAGGTCACACGCTGAGAAGATGCCTCCACAAGCTGTGACTCGTGCACGATCACATCGGATGATGTGCTCGACACATCATCACCTGCAGGTACACAAGCAGCCATGAACGCACATGATGCGCCAATAAGAAGTGTTTTTATATATGAGATATGAGCCATATCTTGTCTCGTCTCTGTAAGTTGAAGCCGCGCCTAATGTATTCTTTCTAAATGATTTCCAGCGACTTCCCTGGTTAATGTACCACAGATAAAACAATAAAACCAAATAGATTCATTCCTTCAAAGTGCTTTAAACATGCACTCAAGAGATCAAATCGTCCTTCAAGTCGGAAAGATCCTCCGAAGAGTTCACAATCTGACTGAGCCTTGGACGCTTCATCTGAAGCAAACGCGCCGCCTGCGTCACATTGCCCTGTGTCTCGATCAACGCATGACGAATGCACTCAATCTCAAGGCGTTTCTTGATATCCTGCAATGACTTGCCCTCGCTCACAATCTGCTGCACCAACGCCTGCTCGGGGTCTGCACACTGTACCATCGACACGTTCTCCTCAACCTCTTCAACTTCACTCTCCGTGACCAGAGATCCCTCGTCCAACGTGCCCTCCCTCTGTGAGAGCCAGTCCGATACAATGTCGCCCACCTCGGTCTCATCCAGTGAACCACCCGCGAAGAAGTCGTCAAACTGTGCAATGTGCTGCTCTTCCACACGCTGCCCATCAACAAACAACAACACGCTCCTGACAAAGTTCTGCAACTCCCTGACGTTGCCTGGCCATGAATATGCCACCAACCTCTCCATCACCTTGCGGGAGAACTGATACTGCCCAACCTTGCTCGCCAGCGCCTCGGCCAAACGAGGAATATCTTCTCGACGCTCCCTTAGCGCAGGCAACTCGAGCACCATCCCCTTCAAACGATAGTACAAATCAAGCCTGAAGCTCCCCTCCTGTACCATCTGCTCAAGATCCTTGTTCGTTGCACACACAATGCGTACATCCACGGGTACAACCCCTGAACCACCCACGCGCTCAATCTCGCCTTCCTGCAAAACGCGCAACAATGCAACCTGTGTCTGCGGCGAAATGTCTGCGATCTCATCCAGGAAAATCGTCCCGCCATCGGCCATCTCAAAACGACCAATCTTCTGCGACACTGCCCCCGTAAACGCGCCCTTCTCATGACCAAAGAGTTCGCTCATCAACAAGCTCTCCACAAAGGCTGCACAGTTGACCTTGATCAACGGCCCTTGTGCACGATCACTCTGCCTGTGAATCGCCTCTGCAAACAACTCCTTACCTGTACCGCTCTCGCCCAACAACAACACGGGCGTGTTCGACGCGGCGACCTTGTCCATAATTCTGAACAACTGCAACAGACGTGGCGTCTCACCCACAATCTCGGAATACTTCTGTCGCCACGCTTGCCATGCCGCATCGTGCTCACGCTGCCCTTCTGCAATCGGTGAGTCTGACTCATCGCCAATGTAACGCTTCATCATCGCTGGAATCTCGGCCTTGAGCTGGCGAGCAAGTCCAACAACCTTGCGATGTAATGGGAGCGCAAAGAACTGATTCCTCATGCTCTCGGGCATGTGCTCCGCGTGCGTGGTCAACTCTGCAAGAAGCTTCTCACAGGCGTATTGTGCCTCCGAGGTTTGCTCCTGCTTGACTGAAAGAGAAATGCGTAAGAACTCGGCGCGTATGCCATCCGCGAGAATACCTGTGCGACTTGCCAGTGATGATGCCCTTGTAAACCCTTCTTCTGCCTCGGCAAATCGGTGCTCGCACACAGCAATCCTCGACTCCACAATGGTACGCATCACCTCAACACGAGGCTCTTCTCTGCCCTTTGGAATCTCGATGCATGACAACAACTGACGCGCAGCCGACATATCACCTTGCTCGCAGTATGCCATCGCAAGCCTGAAGACCTCCGACAGACCCGCGTTAATGACCGTATCCCCCTTGCTCTCCTCCACAAACGGTGCGAGGATTTTGACGACCTTCCCATAGTTCTCACGCTCATACGCAATCGCCGCGACAATGCCCCTGAAGTGTGGAGAGATAAAACTGTTCCTCACAGGAGAACGATCATCAATCAGCGCCTCAACCGCTTGCTCTGCACGGTTAAGATCCCCCATATCCTTGTACAACAGGGCAAGGTTACCAAGACTTGTGCTGTACACCGAGTCTTCCTCGTTTTGACGAGATACCCTGAGCGCCTCGAGCGTGTGCTCAAGCGCCTGCTTGAACTCAAAACGATAGTGGTGAATGACCGCAAGGTTGAGCAAACAAATCGCTCGTGACACCAGAGGAGAATGCTGTGAAAACGCCAAGACGCGCTCAAGCCTGCTAATAGCCTCCTCGTAATCAAAACGCTGCATCGCCACGACGCCAATGTTACCCTCGGCGCGGGCGGCCTCTCCTGGCCAACGCTGTGCCCTGGCCTCAGAGAGGTTCTCATCAAAGATGGTCAACGCCTTGTCATGCTCTGCCAGCAAGATGTACACCTTGCCCAGCAAATTCCTCGCATTCAGACGTGCCTTCTGCAATGCAATCTGCTGCATGTGACCGTTTTTGTCGGCAAGCTCAAGAATCTCAAGCGCTTTTGTCGCTGACTTTGCAGCCTCCTGATAATCGCCAAGCTTGAACGCTGCCTCACCACGCTCCGTGGCAAGACGCGCCCCAACATCACACGCGACATCACCCTGCTCAAAACACGTGATGCCCTCATCAAGGAGTTTGGCCGCTGTCTCATAACGCCCAAGCTTGACAAGCAACGTCGCCGTCCTGAGCTGTAACTCAATGCGTCCTCGCTCACCGGCCACATGACGCTTTAAATAACCACAGTGCCTGAGCGCCTTGCGCCACCGACCAAGACGTGACCATGCATCCACACTCATCGCATGCAATTCGGCACGCAACACGTCATGCTCTGCGTGCTCAAGCAACTCCTCAAGAAGGTCTGTGGCTTCCTCTAACGCGCCCTGCTTGAACAACTGCCTCGCAGCCCTCACACCATATTCAAGCGCCACATCAATCGCCCCTGCCAGTAACGCGTGACGTGAGACAAAATACACATCCACCGATTCAGAATGCTCGGACACCTGCAACGCAGCTCGGTAAAGCGCCTCGTGCAAACTTTGTCGTGTACCTGCATCAAGCTCCTGCATCAGGTGCTCACCAAGCGTCAGATCGGCAAGCCCCACACGGACAGAGCCCATCTGCACCACACGCTGCACATAGCCCTGCTCGGACAACATCTTGAGGTGCATACCAAAACTTCCACCCTGCTCTCGCTCCATCAACGCAGCATGAAGCAGGTTCATGTCCACCATGTCTCCTGCCGCTGAAAGCAATCGCATCGCATCCTGTTGCTCTCGCTCAAGACGCGAGACTCGGCGCGCCCACAAATGATGCACATCCGAACCAAACTCGGAGACAAGCTCTTCAAGTCGCCCCATGTCTCCACGTGTGGTTTGAAGCAAGGTGCGAATCACCTCGGGACGCGTCAAATACTCACGAACCTCATTCTCAAAGTGACGTGACACATCCACATCAAAAGGTCGAATACTTGGGTCCACATCAAGCTGCTCGTGCCCTTCGCTTACCACCGCAACGATCCCATGACCTTTCTCAAACTGACTTGAAGAATCAGGAGAAAGTGACGCCACAGGATCATAGAAATAATAACGAATCAAATAAGATAAGTGGTGCATCACTTGGCTTGCAAGACGCGAAGGGTTAAACACCACAAGCACCGCAGGCATGTCCTCGTTCAAGGCCACCCACAGACGACTCAGGGTATCTGTAATCATCACCTCACGGTCATGTGCGCTCAGCTCTCCTCGCGACGACGAGTGCATCCACTCAATCAGCTCCTCAACCTTGTCACTTAAACCTTCTCGTCGAGAAACCTCCTCCACATAAGCATCAATAACCTCGGAGAACGTGCGTGCCGTGCTATGCGCCCCCAACGGATCAAGCGTCAGCAGTAACATCGACTTCCTGGCCAATGCTCGCGACAGTGAAGGAATGATTTGTGATACCTTCTCCGATGCCACACCTGATAACGACCAGTATGGATTGGCGCGACTCCCACGCTCAACCATCAGTTCGGCAAGCGCATCGCCACTCCACACATCAAGGGCGTACCTCTGCTCTGTGGTGTTTACTCGCTCTTTTGATGTCTTTTTTACCATGCTCTTGCTCAATCACAAATCCTGACAAAGCCATTACTCATGCACCGTACGGTCAACTTTGTCTCCTTCACATAATCTAATCCCCCGTAGCCAGTTCGACAGACCATACTATCAAATCACCACTTTTAATCTCAAGCTATTTCCCAAAAATCTTGCTCTGTTACATCACCCAAATTCTCCACAACATACATCACGCACGCCCCCTTTTATTGATGTGCACCTCATCATCTGGTATCGATATCTTGTACCTCCCCTGTATACCTCAGGGTAACTCATACTCATGACCACGAGATTTGCATCATGAACATGCCAAAATTTAAACTCGCTGCGCTCTGCTCGGCGACACTTCTCCTCGCTGCATGCGGATACTTCTCCAAGGATGACCTCGATGTCACCTACACAGAAGACTTCACACTCACGCTCCCCACCATCGACTCTGCAAAGCTCTGCCCCTCTGGACAGGATTGCTCGGGACAGTCCGTCACCGCCGATATGGACCGTGAACTCACCCCCATTGAACTGGATGTGGAAGTCGATATCATCGAGAAGACAGGACGCTCCGAACTCGCTGATTACACAGGCAAATTCAAGTCCATCAACATCTCAAAAATTGAGTATAGCATCAAGGACAACACCCTGACTGTGGATCTCCCACAAACCGACGTGTACCTCGCTCCCGCAGGCGTCAAAAGCAGCGATGACGCAAGCGCTATCCTCATGGCAACCATCCCTGAAACACCCGCGAAAACCACGGTGGATTCAAAGCTGGCCACACTCAACGTCGAGAGCGAAGCTCAACTCAGCGACCTCATTCAATCCCTCCAGGTCTCCGCCATCGCTCAAGCACAACCTGTGGTGAAAACGGGTCAGCCCTTCCCTCCTTCTGGCAAGGCAACCCTTTCCATGACTATCTATGTGACCTTTGTTGCCAACCCCGCTGATGCACTCATCCAAAACTAAATTCAACTCATGATCAATGTTATGAATTTTTCAGACGTGCAAGAGAGGAGCCCGAGGAGGGCGCCTGTGATGATCATCACAGGCGCCCTCCTCGGGCTCCTCTCTTGCACCTTGAGCTGTCAAAAAAATACGCCAGCCCCCTCGCCATCCCAAAACGAGGTTAAACAAACCTCACAGCAAGACCAACCCCCGCCCAAAGTTCAACCTCCTGCCCCTTCAAGGCTAGAGCTCTTCACCGTCTCACTTGGAAAACCCATCAATGGCGAGCTGGTGGCGCAGATAAACACGTCCAAAGGCACACTCCATTGCACGCTCTTTGAACAGGATGCCCCCATCACTGTGACCAACTTTGTGGGACTTGCCATGGGCAAACTTGATTGGATCTCACCATCCACACAGGAACACATGACACAGCAACCATTTTATGATGGCCTCCATGTTTTTCGTGTCATCCCTGACTTCTTAATCCAGACCGGAGATCCCCTAAATACAGGTACAGGCGGCCCTGGATACACCATCCCTGATGAAATCGTGGACACACTACGACACGATAAACCAGGCGTACTCTCCATGGCTAACGCAGGACCAAACACAGGTAGCTCGCAGTTCTTTATCACCGCCCAGGCAGCACCACACCTTGATGGAAAACACACCATCTTTGGACAATGCGCCCCCAAAGACATCATCTTGAAGATCTCGCGATCTCCTGCAGATGCTCAGGACCACCCTGTTGAGCCTGTGACTATTGATTCAATCACATTCTCAAGAGAGCAACCCACCACAGCAAACTAGCTGATATACTTCTCACTCTTCATCGGGCGCATCCTCCACGGGTGCGCTCTCTTTCTTTCTACGCCCCCATGTAAGCTTTCTCACAAGACCTGCTGCTGAGCGATCTCTGCCCTCGGATGCCTCGCTCGCCTCGCTAAGTTCAGATAAGCCATCAAGACCTTCATCATCATCATCGTCAACGTCGGGCTCCTCTTCTTTCTCCCTCTCCTTGTCCTTGTTACGACGCGCCTTGATCTTGTTCTTCACGCTTGGCTTTACTGCCTGGTCATTCGGAATAAAACGTATCTCAGTTTTAATCTCGAACGACACGGATGTAAGAATTTTGGCGATCTCGCCGCCAAAATCCATATTCTCCAAAAAGACCCTTATCTCCTTGGAAATAATACGCAAAACTTCGCGACGCATCACATCAGCCTGACCCACCAACAGACTCACCGCCTCCTTGGGCAGCTTCTTGTTTTCTGCAAGCAGCGTCCTGATGCCATCCTCGCTCAACAGCAAGTTGCCCACACCAGAAACAGCAACACGCTTGAAAATCCCTGGCACAACACCGCCCAGTGACTCAAGAATGCGAGACATCAACTCGGGATCTTCGGCAATCTCCTCCCAGGATGTCTCGCTCTCAAACTCCACATCCTCATCAAGAAGGTCATCGTCCATGACCTCATCCACATCCTTTGCTGCATCCTGTTTGCGCGCTGCCTTTTGCTCACCAGCGTTCTCTTCTTTCTCTTTACCCTTCCTCGTCTTGCCTGCCACCGCTCCTCCTTCATGAACATACGACACGAACTACCGACTTACTTCTTCTCTGTATTCATGGCACCAGTATACACAATCTGAGCCGCGCTCAAACCTGCGCCTTGCTTAAACCTGGCACCACTCTCAAGTAATGCAGCCTCAATCGCAGCGAGCCCTGCCATGACCTCACCTGAATGAACCTGACCCAAATGCCCCACACGCAACACATGTGGCTTGAACTCATTATAAGCCCCTGCAACAAGGACCCCATACTTATCACGCAGTAACGCCCTTAACTTCACGGCGTCCACGCCTTCGGGCATTCTCACTGCACTTACACAATGTGTGGGAACCTCAGCGAAACCAGCGCCGCCCATGGCTTCCCACGCTGCTATCATCGCTCTGGAATGCTGCTCATGACGGGCCCATATTGACTCAAGCCCCTCTTCCCTCATCATCTGAAGCACCACATCCAACGCAAGAATCACACTGATCGCAGGTGTAAACGCGGTCTGACCAGAACCCTCCTGTTTCTTCTTCTCACGAAGCAAATCAAAGTAATATTTGTAATGATCGCTCTCTTTTGCACGTGCCCACGCACGCTCATTGGCGGCCAAAAACGACACACCAGGAGGCACAGCAAACGCCTTCTGAGAACCTGACACCAGAATATCAATCCCCCACTCATCCATGGGCACAGGATGCACGCCTACGCTGGTGATGCCATCCACGGCAAACAACGCATCCGCATTGCTTGCGCGCACCACATCAAGAAGCTCTTTTAATGGGTGCAACACGCCTGTCGATGTCTCGCTGTGAGACACGCTCACAAACGCTGTATCAGGATGCTCTTCCAACAACGTTGCCAACACCTCGGGAGATGCACATCGCCCCCATTCTACAGGCATGGTGATGACCTCAAGCCCAAGCGCTTTACCCATGTCCCCCCAACGCTCGCCAAACTTCCCGCCACCAATTGAGATCATCTTTTGACCTCGTCGCGTGAAGTTCAGCATCGCCGCCTCAAATGCGCCTGTGCCACTGGATGTCAATGTCAGCACTGTGTTTTGCGTCTGAAACACCCACTTGAGCCCTTCGGCTACGCGAGCAAATACCTCTGCAAAGGCCTCTGTGCGGTGGTGCATAATAGGACGGCCCAACACCTCTCTGGCTTGCTCTGGAATCGCTACAGGGCCAGGAGTCAACATCAACATATCCTTCATAAATCCTCTCTTTGACACACGTCGTTACAACACAGCCTGTCAACGTCACAACACACCTTGCATCGTCCTGTCAACATCACCATCAAGCACTCTACCTGTACACAGGTTCGTATCGAGCTGCCCCCGGAACCTTGCGCACACAATCGTTAAATTCAAGCTCAAACAGCGCAACTTGCAACTCATCTCCAGAGAGCTTCCACGCAACAACCAACTGCTCCACATCACAAATCTCATGTGGCAACGGCCAGACAAGCTCTCTCCCCTTCCAGGAATATACCCACTTAGCCCCTTCCCCTGACACATTACGCCCATCTTCAACGTCCTGAATCACACCAAATGCTCGCCTTAAAATATCCTCCTCACCACACACCATGATCGCCTCTCCCGACTGAATCAACGCATGAGAACCACCCGCAAGATAATCATTCGCCTCGTAAGGAAGCGCCATAATCATTCGCCCCAACTCCTGCGCAGCCTTGACCGTCAACAAGGTCCCTCCACTTTTGGCAGCTTTCAACACAACCACTCCTCGTGACATCGCTGCAATCACGCGATTCCTGCGTGCATAATGATACCGACGCGGCGCACATGTGAGAGGATACTCTGACACAAGCGCACCACCACCACCCACGATCTCATTGAAAAGCCTCATATTTTGTCGTGGAGCAAGCTCACGCATCCCTCCAGGCAACACCGCAACTGTGGCTGCATGTGCATCCAGAGCCCCCTGATGAGCGCACGTGTCCATACCTCTGGCACCTCCACTCACCACAGTTACACCCGAGGACGCAAGTTTCAAACTCAGCGCCGTGGCAAACCGCTGCTGTGCAGATGGCACCTGACGACTTCCCACCAACGCAAGTGGCATACTCATCGCACACAAACTCAACTCACCACGCACAAAGATAAACTCGGGCGGATCACTCAAATCGAACAGCCCAACAGGATACTCCCGCCAGGAGCGATGAATCACCGACTCATCAGGTAACAAGGATTGATTCAACGCTTGCCATTGCACATCAGCAGGTACACTCAATACCTGATGTAACGCGGCTTGAATCTTTGCGGACAGTGACAGCACCTTGATACAACGCAAGACAAGAGCACGATCTGTCCATAAACAGGACAGGTCGCCGTGACACAATTCATGCAAGCGCGTCAGGCGAGCATAGCCGATCCCCTCCACACTCCAGAGCGCCCATCGTTCGGCGAGGTCGTGAGTAGCTTGTGTTGATGATATAGTAGGCCTTGAATGACAATGTAATGATAGCTTTGAGTCTGGCATATCCACCCCTGATTTTAAAAATGTAAAAAGAAAGCAACCGCGCGAGGACGCAGGTCGATACCCTGAGGGTATCGACCTGCGTCCTCGCGCGGTTGCTTTCAGGCCTAAAAAAGGCGCGAGTTTCGTACGAAACTCGCGCCTTTTTTAGGCCTTGATGTATTGAACGATCAGGCTTCGATCTTTGCGTGGATCACAGTGATGTTATCGGCGCCGCCATTCTGATTGGCGCGCTCAACAAGCTCGCGGCACATGCCATCGAGATCTTCGGCATCGGCCATGATCACATTAAGCTCGGCGTCAGAGACCATGTCAGAGAGCCCGTCCGAGCAAAAGAGATAGATATCGCCTTGCTGAAGCTCTTCGTAATGAATCTCAACTTCGACCTCATCGGTCAGACCACACGCACGTGTAATCACGTTTTTGTAAGGGAAGTACTCCACATCCTCAAGAGAGAGGATTCCCATACGCACGTATTCGTTAGCCAGGGAGTGATCCTCTGTACGCTGCTCAAGCTTACCATCACGCAACCTGTAGCAACGCGAGTCACCAATGTGCGCAAGGTAGACGCCCTTGTCTGTAAAGAAGCCCGAGACAATGGTGGTGCCCATGTTACGGTAGCTCTCATTGGAGGACGCCGCAGCAAACACAGCTCGGTTAGCCGTCTTGACGGCCTGAAGCAAACGCACGCGCTCGGGAGAACCTTCGTCCTCTGGAGCGTCCGAATAATCTGCCATGGTTTCGCGGTAATATTCCACGATCGCCTTGATGGCCAACGCGCTGGCGACCTCGCCTGAGCGGTGTCCACCCATACCATCTGCAACCACACACAATGCCTCTTCTCCCTCTGAGAGGTAGAAGTCATCCTCGTTATGGTCTCGCACATTGCCTACATCTGTCATCCCCGCACACACGAGTTTCATAGGTACGCTCCGAATCTCTTGCTCGCCTAAATTATCTTGAACTTCCATTCTATTCCTATGGACTTCAAGGGATACCCTCAAGCCCCTCATACGTATTTAAAATAACCCCGCAACTATCCTCTCAGCTTATCATGAAAGCAACCAAAGACGCAAACAGGGATATCCTGCTTCTTTTGCCTACAACACAAGAAAAGAATAAAGGGGCGGCTGGATTTATCCAGCCGCCCCCTTTTTCTTTTCTTGGGCTTTGCTCTTACAAGTTGTTTGTCTCAAAGTCGACACGGGTCGCAGACCAGGTCGCCGAGACAGGTGATGCAGAAGCACCCTGTTGAGGACCACCATCCATGCTCACAGAGCCAGAGGTGCTCATAAAGCCCTCATATGTACCGTCAACAATACGGTCCACAAAGCCATCGCTGTTTTCCTCGATCATCTTTGCCTCGCCGCCCACACTAAGACCAATATCAAACTCAAGTGTCCTCACGTAAGCATCTGCAAAACCAAACACGGTGCTGACCGCCGAGTTGCAGAAGTTCTCCACATCATCAGCATAAATACAGGCACCAAGCGCACATGCTTCACGGTCAGAGCCTGTAAGACCTTCAGCAATGGAATCACATCCAACCCAGTACCCAAAAGCCTCGCTCAATGAAGATGCGTTGCCATCAGTCAACTCGGGGATAATGACCTCATTCAAGATGTAGATAATCAGGCGACCATAACGCAGCGTCAACGGGTGTTGATCGATTTGAAGCTGGTCATAAGCAACCACACGACCATCCCAGTGAGAGCTCAAAATGCCGAGATCTGCCACATCGCCTGCGCCATCCACCAACAGAGGAATCGCGCCACAATCAGCGGGTGCATTGTCTGGACAGTTCCAACGCCAGTACACTGTCACACCAAGCCAGTTATCCGTGCCTGAGAACTCATAACTTGAACTGACCTTACCAATCGTCAGCTGACTTGTGACCTCAAGGTGCGCGATCACATTGCGCACGTCACGACCAGCATCACGCACGCGGCGCAACGCATCGTTGTTCTCAATCGTTGTATCAATCAGGTTTTTAAACTGATCGTCAAGACCTGTTGTACTGAGGAAAGTATCAATTGCTCCCGAGATGATGCCACCCACAGCAAACTTAACAAGCGCGATCACCTCATTGTAAATTGCGTCACCAGGGTTCTGGAAGACATTCAAGATCCTGACGATGGTTGCACCTACAGGACCTGAATCCTCAACTGCCTGTGAGAAGTCCCAGTAGCTGATCGCCTCATAACGCCCCACGGGGTTCATTGGAATCAACACAAGACCAAGATCCACTGTGGTAATTTCGTCAGGAGAAAGACGTACATCTTCCACGCAACCTGATGCGGCGAGTTGGCCATGCTCCTGACCACGCGCAATCGCTGTCACAATGTACTTCTTGTTTGGGTTAAGCCCGTTGAAGAACACCTCCTGATTCACCGTGGACACCTGGAAGTGCTCCAACGGTTCTGTCTGCTGACGCAGGGGGAAGAACTCATTACAGCTGTATCCCACACCTGGGTACAGGCGCACATCGATGTCCTTGAGTCTCATGATCGTGGGGTTGGTGTTGATCATGTTGACCTGAATGTCAGCAGTCGCCGCAGACATCACATTGATCTTAAACTCAATCTCGTTTGCCAGTGGGTGTGACACCTTGATGGTCGCAGTACCCGCTGCATCCAACGCCCTCATGGTCATCTCAGCCAGACCATCGCTGCCTGTGGACTTGTTACGCGCCGCAAGCACACCATGCAGTGCACCATCTACAAGCTCAAACTGAAGTCGCTCCTGCTGTACAGGCTCTCCTGTCGACTTGGAGTAAAGAAAGACGCCAAATTTGACTTCCTTACCCACATCCACGGTGTACGTGGTGGGACCCGATGCCACCAGAAAATAATCGTTCGCCTCAGCCGCAGTTCCACCAGGTGTAACCACTCGCTCGCCGTCCTCTGTCGCAGGACGGGTCGAAAGCTCACCTTCAATACAGGAACTACATCCCGAGCTCACGAGCACAAAACCTAGCGCACACAGGACCACTTTGGCCCAGGGGCTTATGAAACTCTTCTCAAGAATCATGGTGTATTTTTCCTCTCCGCAGACATGCTGTCAGCGTAATTTCGTTTATAATTTAGGTACTCCCGCCCCATCATAACAATCATTACAACCAAGTTCAACAATCGAGAGAAAACAGAATCGGGCAGCTCCATGGAGCT